>JAHDIP010000155.1 GCA_020630735.1 Saprospiraceae bacterium
TAAGATCAATAAAAAATAAAAAATTCTTTTCCTTTTTGAACGTTTTAGAATAATTGGTGTACAAAAGAATGTTGTTTATGACACTTACTCTTTACATCTTTGTTTATAAAAGGAATTTAAAATGAAAAAACTGTTCTTATTATGCTGTCTTTGTGCTATCGTATATACCAGTACGGCAAAACCTGACCCGATAACTCAACCTGAAAAAATCTATTCCATAACCAGAGTACAAAAACCACTAGAGTATTATATTGAACAAGCTTCCTTATGGAAAGAAATTATCGAAAAAGACCAGAAAGATGCAAGTGCTTGGCAAAACTATTATACCGCTTGTCGAATGGCAAATATTTTAACAAAAGGTAGTGATAAGCCATATAAACTAAATAACATTATAGATAACATAACCACTGCTATACCAAATACATTTGAGCGACATTACTTAACATACTACAATGGAAGAAATGATATTAGCAAAATAGAACACCTAAAAAAGGCCTATGAAATAGCACCAGATCGCTATGAAACTTATGGAGAGTTTATCACTTATCATACCCTAAGAGGAGAAGAAGAAGAGGCAAAGGATTTTGTAAGAAAATGGTTTAAAAGTGGAGAATATTCACCTGGCATTCTCGCTTGGAATTATAATGTCCTCATGTCTCTAGAGGAAAATGCGATACTGATTACACATGGCGATAATGATACTTACCCCGTTTGGATGTTGCAATATGCTAAAAATGTTCGACCTGATGTAACAGTATTAAGTTCTCATTTATTGTTATATGATGAATACCGTGATATGGTGTTGAAACGTAAAAATATTGATGCACTTTCGGTCAACCTTAAACCTAAAAAAGATAGCGAAGACATTGCTTTAATCGCTAATCATCTCATCGAAAATGCAAGAAATCCTGTATATTTGGGTATCTCTGCTCCGCATTATATCCGAGACAAACACAATGATAGTCTCTATATCGTTGGTCTTGCGTTCAAATACAGCTCCGAACATTTTGATAACGTGGCAGTATTACGAAATAATTACGAAAACAAATTTATGACCGACTACTTAAAAGTAGATATTCATAAAGATATGAGTCAATCGGTGTTGAATATTATGAACATGAATTACATTCCACCTTTGATGACCTTATTTAACCATTACACGGCTAGTGAAGAATTTATAAAGGCAGATGAAATCGAACATATTTCGCTAAAGATTGCAAAAGAGGCTAATCGTGAAAGTGAAATTCGCTCTTATATTGATAAGGTAAAAAACAGAAATCAAATAGTCGAATCATTAATTCCGATCAAAGAAATTGACAAAAAACAACTCAAAATAAAAGACAACCTTTATGCTTCTTCTACTGAAGTCTCACAACAAGAATATGAACTGTTTTTAATGGACTTAGTGAAGTACAAAGAGTTTGAAAAAATCAATACTTGTGCTATCCAAAAAACAGACTGGCGAAGCCTACTACCTACACAGTTTAAAGATTTACCTAAGCAAGATGTATTTCCAAACGGTCATCCTGATGATAAAAGAATGCCTGTACAAGGAATTAGTCATGAAGCAGCTACCATCTATTGCGAATGGCTGACAAATGTTTATAATAACTCTACGAATAAGAAAAAACGATACAAAAAAGTATTATTTAAACTGCCTTCTGTCGATGAGTGGGAATATGCAGCAAGAGGCGGAAAAATGGTAAACAAATTTCCTTGGGACGATAATGATAATGCAAAACCGGTCAATGCAAAAGGCTGTTATTTGTCTAACTTCTTCGTTTCAAATCTAGCACCATGCGACGATTGTCCGAGTAAGCAAGCATCAAACGATGGAGGTTTTTTCCCTGTACATGTAGAAGCTTATTTTCCAAATGATTATAACCTATTTTGCATGATCGGAAATGTAGCTGAAATGGTGCAAGAAAAAGGAATTGCCAAAGGCGGATCTTGGGAAGATGCTCCTGATGACTCAACCATTATTTCAACAAAAAAGTACAGTACTCCTAGCCCGGCTATCGGTTTTAGAGTATTCATGGAAATCATTGAATATTAGAAAAAAATAAGTACACTTTAATGTTTTCATTCGGCAAAAAATATAATGAGTATTCAGATGAACAATTGATGCAATTGATCGGCAAAGGCAATGACAAAGCCTTTGCCGAACTTTATGATCGGTATAGTAATAAGATGCATTATTATTTTTATCGAATGCTTTACCAGAATAAAGAAAAAGCAGACGACTTCACCCAAGATTTATTTATGAAGCTAATCGAAAAGGCAAATCTTTTTGATTCAAATCGTAAGTTATCAACATGGTTATACACAATTGCTGCCAATATGTGTAAAAATGAATACCGTCGAAAAGAACGTAATATAGTTTCTAGCCAACTGCCTCCTTATGCTGATGAATTTTTCCTAGCTGATGAAACGGTTATTACAGAAGTATTGGATAAAAAACTTTTCCAAGAACACTTACAAAATGCCATCGAAGGTTTAGACGAGATACATCAACAATGTTTTGTATTACGATATCAAGAAGAATTATCTGTAAAAGAAATTAGTGAAATTTTAAATTGTCCAGAAGGTACCGTCAAGTCTCGCATCCATTATAGCCTCAAAAAACTAGCTCAGAAACTCAGCATTTTTGATTCAACCTTTAAATCAAAAGTATCATGAATAAGAAACTAGAAAGCTTATTGCTGAATAAAAAAATTTCAGCCTTAACTACCAAAGAACGTAGTTATGTTGCACAACACCTTTCGCCCCAAGAATACGAAAAATATCAGTCTATAATATTAGAGTCTAAAAATATGGCTGAACAATATAAAACGACTCCTGCACCAAAGGTAAAAGCAAACCTGATGGCTGCAATGGCTGAAAAGAAAGCTTCAAAATCGTCCGTCAGTTCTATTGCCCATCACCCTGTTCCACTATGGCAAGTAGCGGCAGCAGCGGCTGTTTTGTTTTTTTGTTTCTGGAATACTTGGCCACAACAACAGCCTTTTCCTCCAACAGAAAAAGAAATCGTTTATGTTCACAAAACAGATACTGTCTATAAAGAAACCGCTCCTGTAGTAAAAGCAAGCTTAGCAAGTGCTTCAAAGCCTTCACAAAAGAAAAAAATCAAAAAAACAAGAGCCATCCATCCTACTATAGACACAATGATCAATAAAAGTACAAAACCAACAACAATTTCAGCAATACCTAAAATACCTAAACAACCTGTCATAAACCCAAAACAAGGTTTGGTAACTATACCTCCTATCGACGAAGTAAATATTAATATCAGTCCGATGGAAAAAACCGGTCGTTCTGTTACTACAGATCGTGAATTGATGGACTTTGTGGGAAAAGTATATTAACCCTTTCGTCAAAGATTGATAGAAAAAAAGAGAATAACTCTATGAGTTATTCTCTTTTTTTTACTTTTGTGTTCAACTTAACCTAGTAAAAAAATGAGTACACAGTTTTATAACCTAACCGTCGGTAACGTAACACAAGAAACAAGCGATACTGTATCTCTAAGCTTTGATATTCCAATTGAGTTACAGGAAACCTTTCAGTACAAACAAGGCCAGTATTTGACTTTAAAGTTTGTCATTAATGGTAATGAAGTACGTCGTGCTTATTCGATGTCTAGTAGTCCTATAGATAAGGAGGTTACTGTAAGTGTCAAACGAGTAGATAAGGGTTTAGTCTCTAATTATATCAATGATAGCATAAAGACTGGTAGCAACATAGAAGTGATGCCTCCACAAGGACGTTTTTTTACTGAACTAGATGAAGGACAAAAAAAGACCTACTATTTATTTGGGGCAGGAAGTGGTATTACGCCTCTGATGTCTATACTCAAAACCATTATCGAATTAGAGCCGAAAAGCACTGTCTTTCTACTCTATGGCAATCGAAATGAAAATAGTATTATTTTTAAAGAACAGTTAGAACAACTTCAAAGTAGATATAGTGGACAATTGATTGTAGAACATATCTTGAGCCAACCTCTAGTAGAAAAGGTTGGTGGTTTTGGTGGCTTTTTCAAAAAAGATAAAATAAATTGGGAAGGCAAAGTTGGTCGTATCACCAAAGATGTTGCCTACAGTTTTTTAGACACCAATCCTTCAAGAAGCCATGAAACAGAATACTTTATTTGTGGTCCAAATGATATGATTGATACGGTAGAAAGCGCCCTTCTAGCAAGAGGTCTTAACAAAAAAACGGTTCATGCAGAACGTTTTACCTCTTCTACTCTTCCGCACGAAAACGCTGCAACAACGAGTCCATCTACTAAACAAGATGGTGCTGTACTGAAAGTACATTTGGATGGAAAAGTAATTGAAACAACACTAAAAGGAGATAAAACGATACTAGATGTCATGCTCGATGAAAAGCACGATGCTCCTTATTCCTGTACTTCGGGGTCTTGCTCTACTTGCTTAGCAAAAGTTATAAAAGGTAGTGTAGAAATGGATGTTTGCTTTGCCTTAGATGATGACGAGATAGAAGAAGGCTATATACTTACTTGCCAATCACATCCAACGAGCGATGAAGTGGAAATTACATTTGATGTATAAAGCAGCAACAAGAGCATGTTTATATTTCTCTGTGCGCTCTGTTTTTTTTTGTCCTCACTCTAAGCTCGACTTTAGTAACGAATAAAAAATAAGTCTGCCATTTGGAGATAGAGATTTTGTCGAAAGCCAAGGCAAAAAACGTAGACGATGCAGGGCATCGACGAGGCTTTTTAACGCAAGCTTACGATAAAAGATTATCGGTGAAATGATGGAGTTATTCTTTATTCGTTACTTAACAGCTGCGGAAGTTATTATTTAGTTGTTACTAATCTTTATAAAACAACCATTTACCTAACTCTCTGAAACTCACTTTTTTCCCATACATCAAGATTCCTACTCTGTAGATACGTGCTGATAGCCACACGAAAAATAATGCAGAGATCAGCAACACTAAAACAGATGTTGCAATTTGCCAAAATGGTGGATCGAATGCCAAGCGTGCAGGCATAACAATAGGTGAAAATAATGGAAAAATAGAAGACCAAACGGCCAAACTACTTTGTGGTGCTCTTACTGCCACAAACATGATATAAAAAGCCATCACCACAGGTATCGTAATTGGAATCGTTAGTGCTTGTCCTTCGCCTAAGTCGTCCCCCATAGCAGAACCAACAGCAGCAAATAATGAAGCATACAAAAAGTAACCACCTAGGAAATAAAAAATAAAAAGAGGAATAATTAACCACCAATTAATCGCAGTTAGCTCATTTGTTATTTGTCCCATTAAAACCTCCATATCTGCCATATCAATCTCAGCAGGCATATTCGCTGTTGAATTCAAGTCATCTGGATTAAAACCAAAAAATAGTATGACCAAAAAATAAAGTATAGGCATTAGGAGAGCCCAAATACCTACTTGTGTCAAACCTACAGCCCCTACGCCAATAATTTTTCCCATCATAAGTTGAAAAGGTCGAACAGACGAAATCATTATTTCAACAATCCGATTCATTTTTTCTTCCATTACAGAACGCATCACCATCATTCCATAGATAAAAACAGTCATGTACATAATCATGCCCATCACTCCACCTATGCCTGCGGCTATGAAGGTTGTTAAGTTACTTGTATCTTCGCTGTTAGGCGTAATCGGTTCGGGATCAAGCACTATTTTAGTATTCAATGCTTTAAGACCTTCTTTATCTAGTTGGAGTCGATCTATCTTATGTTCTCGAATCAATTCGCTTACTCGTTGTTCTATTTTTAAGCTTACATCTATACTAGGTTGACGATCCGAATAATAGTAGATCGTATGTTTTTTTGTTTTAATATTTTGTAATGGTGGTATCGCTAAGATCCCACTATATACCGTTGCGTCAAAATTATCTCTAAGTGTTTCTATCGGCTGATCTTCGTAATAAAAGTAAAGACTCTCATCGTTTTTAATTTTCTTTTTGTTCAATATATTTCCTTCGTCCACTACTGCAATACGAATAACGTCACCACTTTCGTAAGAAAAAATAAAACCAACTACCACCATAAACAGTACGAGCGCCAAAGGTGTAATAACCGTTGTAATGATAAACGAACGCTTCTTTACTCTTGTCAAATATTCTCGCTTTATAATCAACCACAGTTTATCCATAATTTAATATTCTCCTTGTACTTGTTTTATAAAAATTTCATTCAAATTCGGTAATATTTCATTAAATGAATGCACAATTACTCCATTAGAAATAAGGTATTCTAGTAAACTATTGGAGTCTTTAGCCATATCTAATTTAACCGTAATTGATCCCTTATCTCTTTTTACAACAGTGGCATTATCGGTAAAATCATAAGGTAAATTACCTTCAAATCCAATGCGAAAAAGATTTTCTTTAAACTGGTTTTTGACATCTTTCACCGAACCTTCCAGTATATTTTTGCCTTTATTTATTAGGACAATTCGTTCACAAATTTCTTCTACCTGCTCCATACGATGAGTCGAAAAAATAATACTAATGCCACTTTGGTTTAGTGCATCAATTTCATCTTTGATCAAGTTCGTATTAATAGGATCTAAGCCCGAAAAAGGTTCATCAAGAATCAACAATTTAGGTCGATGTATAACGGTAGAGATAAATTGGATTTTTTGCTGCATCCCTTTCGACAATTCTTCTACTTTTTTATCCCACCAACCTTTGATTTCAAATTTTTCTAGCCATTCATTTATAGCATCTAAAGCTTGCTTTTTAGACATCCCTTTTAGACGAGCTAAATAAATAAGATGCTCCCCTACTTTCATTTTTTTATACAAGCCCCGTTCTTCGGGCATATAGCCAATTTGATAGGGATGCTTACTGCTTAACTTTTCGCCATCTAAATAAACGACACCTGAATCTGCCCTCGTAATCGTCGTAATAATTCGAATGATTGACGTTTTGCCAGCACCATTAGGCCCCAATAAACCAAAAATACAGCCTTTGGGAATTTCGAAACTCACCCCATCTACAGCGACATGGTTTTCATAAACTTTAGTAACATCCTCGAGCTTCAGGATACTCATATATCGTATTTTTTAAATTGTTTTTTATCCGTCCAACAAAATAGTCCTAAATATCTGAAAAATGAATCATTTTATACCCAACAAGCCATTATTTCGATAAATATAGTATCTTGTTACGCTAAAACAGAACAAGACTCCCCCACTATCTATGAAAGACGAAGAAGTAGAAAAAGGCTGGTACATTATAGTAAACCCTACTGCGGGAAATGGAAAGGTACAAAAACGCTGGAAAAAAATAGAGCAATTACTAAAATCGCTTGACTTTAACTACCACGCTATAATGACAAAAAAGAAGGGACATGCCATCAAATTAACGAAAGAAGGTATTAGTCAAGGCTACCGTCATATCATAGCTGTAGGTGGCGATGGTACCAATAATGAAGTCGTAAATGGTATTCTTCTTCAAGATGTTGTTCCTCCTACTGAAATCACCTATACTTTGCTTCCTATCGGTACTGGAAATGACTGGATAAAAACGCATAAAATTCCGACTGATATAAAAAAATGGTTGAGCAATGTCAAAAATGGTAAAACAACTTTTCAAGACATTGGCTTAGTAAAATATTACAAAGACGGCATTCAGCAAGAACGCTATTTTGCTAATGTAGCAGGAATGGCATATGATGGATACATTGCATCTGCTGCCGAAAAGGAAGGGGGTAACATTTCGAACAAAATCTTGTATCTCTATCTCGTATTTAAATGTTTGTTTGAGTATAACTTAAAGAAAGCCAAAATAACCTTTGATGGTCAAGTTGTTGAAGATTATTTCTATACCATTAATGTAGGTATTTGTCGTTATTCGGGAGGTGGTATGCAATTTGTTCCACATGCGATCCCTAATGATGGAAAACTAGCATTGACTATTGCGCGTGATTTATCGAAAACTCAAGTTATTTTAAATTCTCATCATTTTTATTCTGGAAAAATAGGAACAGTAAATAAGGTATCAACCCATCAAGTCAAACATATAAAAGTAGAAGCATCTAATGGTGAACCAACTTTACTTGAAGTTGATGGAGAGTTTTTAGGTGAAACGCCTGTAGAATATTCTATTCTAGAAAATTCCTTGAAAATTATTGTCCCGTCATAAGGGCTACTTCTTCCGATCAGTTACAAATAAGACGAGTTGTTCTAACGAATCTCTTGCTGGACTTTCTGGAAAGGTATGTAGGATTTCGAAAGCCTGTGTTCTATAGTCCAGCATAGCTTGTTTTGCATATTCAAGACCACCACTAGCTCTAACAAATTCGATGACCTCTGCTACTTTCTCTGCCTTGTCGCTGTGTCGCTTGATGGTATAAATAATTTTTTTCTTTTGTACCCACGATGCTTTATTCAATGCATAAATGAGTGGCAATGTCATTTTCTTTTCTTTAATGTCAATTCCCAAGGGTTTACCAACATCATCAGTTCCGAAATCGAATAAGTCATCTCTGATTTGAAAAGCAATGCCAATTTTTTCACCAAACAAACGCATTTTTTCGACTAGCTCTGCGTCCTTAGTAGTAGAAGCTGCTCCCGCACTGCAAGCTGAAGCAATAAGAGAGGCTGTTTTTTGGCGGATGATATCGTAGTAAGTTTTCTCTTCAATATCTAGTTTTCGAGCTTTTTCGATTTGCAAGAGTTCGCCTTCACTCATATCTTTGATTGCCTTTGACATGATCTCAAGCAACAAAAATTCTTTATTTTTTAATGCCAGCAAAAAGCCTTGCGAAAAGAGATAATCCCCTACCAATACTGCTATTTTGTTTTTCCATAGAGCATTGATAGAAAAGAAACCTCTTCGTTCGTACGAATCGTCTACGACATCATCATGAACTAAGGTTGCTGTATGAAGTATTTCTATAAACGAAGCTGCCAAATAAGTTGACTCATTGGTTGCGCCACAGAGCTTGGCAGACAAAAAGACAAACATTGGGCGTACTTGTTTACCTTTACGCTGAACAATGTAATAGGTTATTTTTTCCAATAAAGGAACCTGGCTTTTCATGGAATCACGAAAATGTTTTTCGAAAGCCTTTAATTCTTCCTCAATCGGTCCCTTTATGTTGTTTAAGGATTTGACCATTAATGCTTATTTTTATGCAAATCTGCCACAAGATACAAGAACATTAAATCTACTATAGTATGAACATCAAAAAAAACTTAATTGTTGAAAGAAATAGTGCAAGATCTTTTTTATTAGACCTTTATTATCAAGAAAGCTCAAAAAAACTACCACTTGTTCTTTTTCTTCATGGTTTTAAAGGATTCAAAGACTGGGGGGCTTGGGGACTTATTGGAGAAGAGTTTGCAAAAGCAGGTTTCGCTTTTTCTAAATTTAATTTTTCTCATAATGGTACTTCTATCAAAAACCCTATGGATTTTGATGATCTCGAAGCTTTTGGTCAAAATAACTATAGTAAAGAACTAGCAGATATTGATGCTGCAATAGATTTTCTTGCCCAATCTTTCAGTAAAGTCATCGACCTTCAGAATATTTACTTGATCGGACATAGCAGAGGTGGCGGTATTAGCCTCATTAAGGCTAGAAATGATCGACGCATCAAAAAATTGATTACTTGGGCATCGGTAAGTAGCCTTTCGTATGCTTGGGAAGGAAATACTAGTTTTCTGGAACAATGGAAACGGGATGGCGTATTTCATGTCTTAAATGGTAGAACGAAACAACAGATGCCTCTTTATTATCAATTGTTTGAAGATTTTGAGGCGAATAAAGCGGCTTATAGTGTAGAGACTGCTGCTAAAAACTTAACGATTCCCTTATTGGTTATTCATGGCTCAGAAGACCCTGCTGTTCCTTTTCAAGCAGCAGAAAGAATACATACATGGGCAAAAAATTCTAGCTTATTGAATATCGAAAATGCCAATCATGTATTCGGAATGCGGCATCCTTATGAGGAAACTGATTTGCCAGTTCATGCGAAAGAATTAGTAGAACAGAGTATATCTTTTTTTCTAAAATAAAGAGTAAAAAAAAGCCCGATGTAAATTAAGGAGGGAACATCGGGCAGGTTGTCGAGAGAGAATTGAAATTATTAAATTGGGGTAATGCAGGGTAAAAGGATATTGGGATCATTTAGAATTCATAGCTATATATTACTCTCTGACTAACCATTTATATTAGCATAAACCCACTGATAGATAGCATTTGTACCTAATTCTTGGGTATCTTTTTCATCTTGTAAATACTGTAGCTGTGAATGTGTCTTTTCAAAAATTTCTGTTGCACTTTTTCTATCTGCCACTTTTATTAATTTTTTCACAGTAGCTATCACAATTTTTTCTATTTGTCCATATTGTTCTTTCCTAAGTCGTCTATATGTACTTCTCACTTCTGATTCTAAAATAAAGTGTTGTTTCAACTCATATTTTGCAATCAAACTCATCAACTTACAATAATTACGTGTCTGTATACAATGACATTGTTCATAAGGCGTACCATCAATTTTGTTAATCCATTTTAAAGCTTCTTCATACTCTGTACGAAGAAAATGATAGATAGCAATATGGTAATAGAAAGCGACCATTAGTTCTGGTTTCAGTTTTTCTGCATGATCATCAATAGACTGCCGCATCGTCATCAACTGAATATTGCTATACTCCAATTGTTGGTTAGTAACGCTATAAATAAAATTAATTGCTGAAGCAAAGAACAAATTTTTCTCAACATCCTGAGCAACATTCGTAGTCAATGATTTTATCTTTTCCAAAATTCCTTTAAAGTCAAATTCAATATTGGCTTCTAGATAATACGTTACGATATTGACGATACTTCGCAAAAACTCTTCGCGATACACGCTCGTTTTCTCAAAGTTATTGTCCCATAACTCTTCTAGTTGTCGCAAATGTTTGGTGGCTTTTGGGATGTCTAGAATGACCTTTGCGCAAAGAGCGTGTATTTCGTGAAAGTATACTTTTGACAAGAAGGATATTGCATTTCCTTTCTTTCTTAGAAAAGAAGACTCCAATAATTCGGAGTAAATTTCCTTTAGTTCATCCAAAGGCACAATTCCTTTTTTTAATGCTTCATACTGTGCTAACACTTCATCATAAAATAATTCATATTTAGATTCTATATCTAATAGGCCATTGATATATCTACTCTCCTCCCGAAGCTCACGTAATGATATTTTCTTCTTAGGAAGATAAGGAACTAGTGATTTTTTTTCTCTTATTATTTGTTGTAAAAAGAAATACAACTCAAATCGGTTAGCTGTTTGATCGGCTTTATCTAGTAAGACATAACTTTGCGAATAGAGCGTTTTAGATTTAAGAATCTTTGATTGATCCAATAAATTAAATAACTTAGACTCTATACTTTTATTGTGGTGTAAATGATCAAGGGTTTTGAGAATGAATTCGTGTAGTAAAAACTTTGTCTTGGCTAAAGTCTTAACGAAAGTATATTTTCTTAATTTACGTTTTAATTTTCCTTCATCATATACCGTTTGTTTTTCGATGGTATCGAATAAAACGATATAGTTGTTGCTATCCTTTTTGGAATGCAAGGATGCGTACATTTTAAATGCACGTTTTTCAGCTTTGGATAACGACTGAATAAGCTTGTGTAGATCAAAGTTGTTTCTCATTTTGGTTTATTGTTTTATTTGGGGTTACTCAAAAAGAAGGAAATTACTTTACATATTTTATAATTGGGGTTAGGAGCATTCAATATTTAGATACTCTTTTTAATATGTAAGTAATCTCCTTTCTTCATCGGGCGTTAACATTTGGTATCTTAGAATAAAAAAACTGTATTTGATATATAACTTAACTATGGCATCAAAATTAAAAGCTAATTTTGATTGAAAAAAGCACGTTTTTGTCGAAAAAAACATTTCTAAGACCTAAAAACAATGTATATTCATACCCATACTCAAAAGGCTTTTTAGACGTTTTTTTGTTCAAAATAATTGCAGTAAAAAAACATAAACGACTAACAATCAATCATTTAAAAAATACCCAACATTAAGCTTTCATCCATTACTCAAAGCTATTTCAATTTGTTTTTTTGATAGAAAAAAAAAACATTTCTAAGGGCAATATTTTTTTAATTTTTTCTTCAAAAAAATACAAAACTGTTCTAATCAACTCAAAAAATTAGCGCATAAACCTCGACTTTAGCTCGATTGGGACAATGTCTAAAGCTATAAAGATGCTCTAAAACAATGCTCCAACTACCAAAGAAGGTAAATCGGGTGTATTTTCTTCAATTTTTAAAGCCTTAACTGTTACAGATTTCCTTATCAAAATTGACAACTTTTTTTTCATCATTCATTTGTAATTTTCTATCTTTGATTCACAGGTGTTTTCATTGAGTATTCTTAGAGAGAGACATTGATCATAACTTAGTAACGGGTAAAAAATAAGTTCCGCATTTTGGCTATAGAATTTTTGAGTTTAGATAAGGAGAAAAACGCAGTGATAGCCCAGCTATCACGAGTATTTTCGACGAAATATTAACTCTAAAATACCAGCCACAAATCGGGAAGTTATTATTTGACCGTTACTTAACATAGGTATATTAATATCTAAACATAAAATTATTCTAAGAGCTTTATAACTCTAAAATGATCATACCAATAGGCTTATTCTAAGCTGCCATCTCGACCATCATGTATGCTGTTACAATTATTCGTAGCATATATATGTATTACCCACCCATAACCCAAGTTTCTTTTATGCTGTCTTTAGGTATAAATAAATTATGTTCCTAACGAATTTTCAGACAAACGATTTTTTACAAAACGAAAAAAAGAAAAAATGAGCCACGTTTTTGATCTTATTAAGTCAATGACTAAACCAGAGAAAAGGCATTTTAAAACAATGAATCCTCCAACTAAAGGGGGTAGAGTATCCAAAGCCGTTCAACTATTTGATGACTTAAATAAAATGAAAGTTTATGATGAAGAAAAGCTTAAAAAAAAGGGGTTCGAAAAATCATTAAGAAGGGTAGAACAATTACTTTTAGAAGGGTTACTCAAAAGTTTAAGAAGGTTTAATACAACGAGTTCAACTAAAATTATATTAACTGAGCTATTAAACAATTTTGATATACTATATAAAAAGGGGTTTTATGATTTGGCTGAAAGTAATATTGAAAGGGCGATAAGTATCGCTCAGAGGCTTGACGACCATGCTATTCTTCTAAAAATAAACTCCCAAAAGCGGCTTCTTTTTAGAGAAAGAAGAGGAAGAAAGTACCATAAAGAAATGACTGGATTACTGGAAGAGAATAAACGAATAAAGGAATATCTCAATGAAGAACAAGGCTATCTTGATGCATATGATACACTGATGTTAAGAATAGCAAACAAATCTAGAATAAAAAGTAAAACCGATATAGAAGAACTTTTGTCTTCTATAGACAAAAGCCTTTTAGATGAAGATAGATCTCCATATAGTAATCTATCTAAACTTTACTATAGAAAATGTAATGCTCTCTTTAATCAACTATTAGGTAAATCCGATTTGGCTAAAAAGTATTATACTGATGCACTTAACTGGTGGGAAGATAATGAAGATTATAAGAAACAAAATTTTCATCAATATATTATGTCCCTATCAAATATGATTCAAGCATGTCATTCTCCAGAATATTACTATGATGATGTTCCTCAGTTATTTGACAAAATTGAAACGTCAAAACCTATTACTACCCACGAAAAGCGCATTCGGATAGAGGCTATATACCTTAATAAATCGTCTTATTTGATGAATACAGATCCTTTAATAAAGGGGAAAGAATTTCAAAAAGCTATTGAGTTGGCAAAGGAAATAGAAGAGAATATACATTCGTATAATATCAATGAGGACTTTTATATAACGATCTATCTCAATAATGTTTTGTTGTTTTTTTTACTAGAAGATTTCAACGAGTGTATCAGATGGCTATCAAAAATACAACCATCAATAATTGGACTTAAAAGTAAAGCGAAAGAAAATCTACAACTTTGCGCATGGCGGATATTATTAATTTGCTATCATGAACTAGAAGATGAAGATAACTTTGAAAGCAATTTAAGGAAAGCAAGAAACAAACAACGAAGCTTTAATATAGGTAAAGAAAGTTTCGAATATAAAATGACTAATTTATTAAAAAAACTTAATCACAATACTCCAAAACGTATAGAAATTTTAAACGATATAAATACCTTACTAAAAGAAGTAGCACCGAAACCATCGGGATTCGATGTTACTTCTTTTTGGGTCGATAGTCGTTTAGCCAATAAGACTATAATACAACTATTGAGAGATAGAAATAATAAAAAAGATTAAATAATATCTACTTTTGTAAGTATTAATTTATCTGTATCTCTTCTCATGTATAGAATAGTATTTCCTCCATCTAAATCATAAGTGTATTTTTTAGGAACAGTTTTACCCATTACATCTGTAACACCTATAATATAAGCAATATCTTTTCCTTCATGGTAGGTAATCTTCCAAAGATTATTCAATTCTATTTTTCCATCTACAGTTTCTTCAACCTGTAGTGTGCGCTGCGTTCCTGCAGGTGTCGAAGTAGCTCTTGAAATAGTCAATTTTCCATTCACTGATTCAATCTTTATTCCATTTGAAGTCGTAAGGTTTAAAGTTTGAATCCCATTAGAGGAATCAATGACGTGAAATTTTTTCATGTCGAAAGACAAAGAAAGGGCGGTTGTAGTTGCCATAGTATTCGTAGTTTAATGAACAAAAATGTTTTCAATATAGTAGTGTCACACTAATAAGATAGAGCATGAAAAAGGGTAAGTACTTGTAATTGGGGATCATGCAAAATGTCAGTATAACAGCTTAATTTATTTTTCTTGATTATAAAAGTGCGTTTTTTATTATTTACCAACAAACCTTTTTTTTAATCAATATCCAACATCTAAAACATTTTTAAACCATAAATCACTAATAATCAACTATTTAAAAGTTTTAAAATAGATTATTATTCAAATGCGCAAAATTATACTAAAAGTTAAAAGCGATGAGTAGACATTTGAGTTCATT
>JAHDIP010000156.1 GCA_020630735.1 Saprospiraceae bacterium
AAGACTTTCTAAACTCGGCATACGAGAGGATGAAAAGGACTTTTCAGCTATTGAAGTAAACCCAAAAGACAATAAAACAAACTTGCATAGAATAAATATAGTGTTGTTATTTTTGTGTAAAGATTTTTTTTATTGCATATGTTTAAATATCTTGTCTTAGCATTATAGATAAATCTCTAATGCTCAACACAAGTTTATTAATCTCACTAAATTTTAAGACTATGAGAAAATTCAATTTTTTGCCCAAGGCAATCTTAGGTATTGCTATGTTATGCTCACTTTTCATTTTTATGTCTTCGACTACAACTACTGATATCACTATTGACAATGCAAATATTTACACGAACAATGTTAGCTTTTTTGACGAATGTGATTTAGAAGATATTAATCTTTCGGCTGCATCATATACTTGCGGAGGTTGGTATAGATATCGTAGAGTAAATTGCGGATGTGCTCCAAATTCACCAGGCAATTCTAGTCCGACCTATTCTTTCCATAGAGATTACTATAAGAGAACTTGTTGGACAAACACAGCACCTGTAGCCTACTGGACACAATTTTCTCCAGGAGTATGCAACTCCGTTTGTCAATAAATAATGATTTAACCTAATACAAAACTCCCTCTCTACATCTAGGTAGAGAAGGAGTTATTTATAATAGGGGCAACAATATCTTACATTAACTGAAATTCTGCCATAGAGATCATCCCTTCAAGCATTGTTCTAAACCTAGAATCAATGGCCGTTTCATAGGCCGTCGGATTACTCTGGTAATTGTAATATAAATCTATCCAATAAGCATCTTCGCTTTGATTAGACAATAGGATGGCTTTCAATAAATCTTTTTGCGTTTGACTAATATCTTGTGCAAATAAAATAGTTGCACACTCATCAATCACCGAATTAGGATCAGCAGGATTATCTAGCGTTTCTAAAAATGTGAGAACATCTATTTTCAAAAAGACACCTCCAACTGCTCGGCCATTCACCATCCTACCAGAAAATAAAGCTCTTGCTCGTAAGGTTACAGAATTTATCCAAAAGCGATAATATTGTGGTTCTTGATAATAAGCTTTCCAACCTGCTACGGTTGGCGGATTGTAATAAGGCATTTGTTGTACTTCTAAATAAACGTTGTAAGTACTTTTAAATACACTATACTTTGAATAAATATCTGTAGGTATTACTATCCCAAATTGTTTGAATATAGAAACAGTAAAGTCAAGTGGACTCTTTACCATACTTCCAACAGAACAAGCATCATAAAAACATTCACTTTTCAATAAGGCTTCTAGAACTGGTTTGATTTGAAAATTATTCGCTATTAATATATTTGCCATTGGAACAATGACGTTTTGCTCAATCGTAGTATCAACTGTATAATTTACAAACCAACGGAATAGTTTGCGGCAAATAAATTCTGCTATGATTTGTTCTTTGTATGTAAATAAAATATCAACGACATCTATGTACTCTTGTTCGCCACTATCTAGAATAGTTATATTATTGAAGCGATGTGATAATACTTTGGGATCCGTATCATGTTTTGATTCATTGAAATAAGGACCTCCAGTAATCACTCCTGTCGAATCATCAAAAGCAACTTTCCATCCTGTCAAAGCTCTTGCTATTGCAGCAACATCTATTTCTGTAAACGTTGTATAATCGCCTTCTCCTGCTAAGTCGCCTTTACCGAGGGTATACAACTCCATTAATTCACGAGCATAGTTTTCATTCGGTGCATTTTTTGTATTCGAACGACCATTCAAAAAATACAACATGGCAGGATTAATCGTGATGTCCTTTACGAGTTGTTTAAAATCTCCCAATGCATTCTCTCGAAGTAAGGAAATATATTGGTACATCAACCGTTGGTCGCCAACTACTGCTGTTGATATTGCAAAATGGTTTTGCCAGAACAAGGTCATTTTCTCTCGTATCGAAACGCCTTCATAAGTCAATTGCTCAATTGTCCAACCATACAAAGATCTTCTCCAATAAGGGTTGTTTTGACCATTTGTATCAAGTGCATTATACCAGGTGTCTCCTACCGCACCATATGGGTTTCCTGATTCGTAATAAACAGGGTGTGGTGGCATTGGTAAATCTGCTAATAGTTGAGTAACCGTTGCATCCATTCCATTTGTAACCGCATCTTTCATTTGTGCATAAGTAGGACCAAACATAGTTCTACGCAATAGATGTGCAGCTTGTGCCATATCCCAAGCCCCTGTATAGGTATTCAGGCTTTGCTCTAATGGAGCGCTTTCTTGGGTTTTCGTTTTACGATTTACTAAGGTTCTTAGGGCTGTTCTTCTATTCATTTTTTTTTGTTTACATCAACTGAAATTCTGCCATTGATAACATTGCTTCAATCATTGTTCGGAATCTGGAATCTATTGCTGTTTCGTATTGAGAAGGGCTACCAAGATAGTTGTAATATAAGTCTATCCAATAGGAATCATCGCCTTGATTAGATAGCAATATCGCTTTCATTAAATCTTTTTGTTCTTGAGTAAGTACTTTCGGAAGTAAAATAGTTGCACACTCATCGACTACAGCATTAGGATCTGCTGGATTATCAAGTGTTCCTAAAAATGTTAGAACATCTATTTCTAGACGTACCCCTCCTATATTTTTACCGTTCACCATTCTTCCTGTAAAGGAAGCTCTTTCCTTGAGTGTAACAGAATTTATCCAAATTCGATAATACTGAGGCTCTTGATAATAAGCTTTCCAACCTGCTACGGTAGGAGGATTATAATATTCCATTTGTTGTGGAATGGTATAATCGGTATAAATATTTTTTAGGATGTCGTATTCAGTAGTAACATCAGTAGGAATTTCGATAGCGAACTGCTTCAAAATACCGATAATATGTTCTAGTGGATTTTTAACCATACTACCTGTTGAACAAACATCATAAAACGCTTGGCTCTTTAGTAATGCTTCTATTACAGGTTTGATTTGAAAATTATTTGCAATTAGTAGATTTGCCATTGGGACAATGACATTTTGTTCTATAGAAGCATCAGTAGTATAATGAACAAACCAACGATATAGTTTACGGCAGATAAATTCTGCTACTGTTTGTGCTTTCAGATTAAATATCAAATCTACTACATCGCTATATTCTTGTTCGCCACTATCTACAATAGTTGCATTATTAAACCGATGTGACAATTGCTTTGTAGTTGTATCATGTCTTTGGTTGACAAATAAAGCACTTATGATATAGACTCCTGTCGAATCATCTGTTTCAATTCTCCAACCTGTTAATGCTTTTGCTATTTCAACTACATCTACTTCTGTAAAAGTTGTATAATCACCTTCTCCAGCCAAATCACCTTTGCCAAGTGTAAATAACTCCATCAATTCACGAGCATAATTTTCATTCGGCGCATTCTTCGTATTAGATTCTCCATTTAGAAATCTTAACATACTAGGATTGATCGTTACCTCTTTCACTAATTGCTTAAAATCTCCTAAAGCATTTTCACGAAGCAAATTATTATACTGATAATCTCTTCGTTTATCAGAAGTTACACTTTGTGAAACACCGAAGTGATTTTGCCAAAACAAGGTCATCTTTTCTCGAATAGAAACACCTTCGTCTCGTAGTTGTTTCATTGTCCAAGCATAAAACGAGCGTCGCCAATATGTATTGAGCTCAGTCTGTGCTCCCGCATCATCTATCCATGTTGTTCCAACAATTGCACCAGGTGCATTTCCAGAGTAATATACGGGAGGTGAAGGCATTGGTAAGTCAGCTATCAGTTGAGTGACTGTTGCATTCATTCCATTCGTAACAGCATCTTTCATTTGTGCATAGGTTGGACCAAATGTCGTTCTACGCAATAGGTGACTAGCTTGCTCCATTCCCCATACACCTGTGTAAGGATCAAGGCTTTGAGTTAAAGCAGCCGTCGTTGTTTGTTTTGTGGTTTTATTTTGTTGCCCCAATAAGGTAGCAAAAGCAGTTCTTCTATTCATTATTTTGTTTTATTACATCAAATGAAATTCAGGCATTTGTAGCATTACAACTAAAAGGTTTCTTAATCGATTTTCTACTTCTGTTCGGTATTCTAAATTCAAAGGATCATTTTCGTAATTAGTATAGGCCTCATACCAATAACTATTATCAAGAGGAGCTCCAGAAAGTAAAACTGCTTTGAGATCATCTCTTTGTGAAGCAGGTAATGCTTGTGGAAATAATATTTTTGCAAACTCTTCGATCACAGCATCAGCATCACTTGGATTATTAATAGTCGCAATAAAATCCAATACTTCTATACGACGATCATCGCCCCAAGCAGGCTCATAACCATAGAAAAAACTATAGTATAAATTCCGCCTAAATCGAAGTGTTGTAGAATTTATCCATACTTTATAAAGTGCTGGTTCTTGATAGTAAGCTTTCCAGCCTGCCACATTAGGCGGCGACAAGTAATCCATCTGCACATAACCTGCCATTCCTCTAAAGTAATTCCAAAAATAATACGAACCTGAAAGGTCTGTAGGAACGGCAAAGTCCATTTGTTTGACAAAACAAAGAACATAATCTATCGGATTTTTCACCATACTTCCCCTCTGGCATTCTTCATAAAAATGTTGGCTTTTTAGCAACGTTTCTACGACAGGTTCAATCGTAAAATTATTCATAACCAGTAAATCAGCCATTGGACTAATAACGTTCTGCTCTACATCGCTTGTAAGGTTGGAATGCGCAAACCAACGATATAGTTTACGACAAATATGTTTGGCTACGACTAACCCTTGTTCAGCAAAAATGACATCAATTAAATCCGCGTATTCTTGATCGCCGTTTTCAGAAACTACCGCATTATTGAATCGATGCGATAGTTGTTTGTCACCCTCTGTATGGTCGCTATTGTAAAACATCACCCCTGTTGGTTCTTCATTATTATAAGTGATAGCATACCAACCTGTCAATATTTTTGCCATCTCTGCAACATCCTGTTCAGTAAATGTGGTATAATCACCTTCGCCTGCTAGATCGCCTTTTCCAACAGTAAATAATTCGAGCAACTCTCTAGCATAATTTTCATTCGGTGCCCATTTTGTACTTCCACTTCCATTTAAAAATCGAAGCATTGCAGGATCAACTGTAATATCTTTTACCATCTGTTTGAAATCGCCTAAGGCATTTTGGCGAAGCAAGGTAAAATAATAATACATCGCTCTAGGCAGAAAAATAGCCTCATTAGAAACAGCAAAATGGTTGTGCCAAAAAAGCACCATTTTTTCTCGAATAGAAATACCTTGGCTAATCAGTTGACTAATTGACCAACCAGATAAAGAGCGAACTCTAAATGGATTATCATCATTATTGTATGGTAAATCTACCCAAACTTCTCCTATATTGGGATGTCCTTCTTCGTAAAATACAGGAGGCGAAGGCATCGCAACTGGTGCTAGTAACTGAGCAACAGTTACATCAAGTCCATCAGTAACAGCCGTTTGCATTTGAGCGTAGGTTGGTCCAAAGATGGTACGTCTTAGTAGATGTGAAGCCTGCTCATAACCCCAAGTACCAGAGTACGCTGGCAAGCCTAATAGTATTTCTTGCTTTCCATCAAAAGTAGATGTCGTTGCTGTTTTTGAACGCCCCATTATTGTTGCTATAGCATTTCTTCTATCCATTTTTCTTTAGTTTAAAAAAGTTATACTATAGCTTCATAAAGCGTTTCGTTATCAATTCTTGGTCTTGAGTAATGACTTTCACCATGTAGATTCCTGCAGGTAAACTCGAAGCATCTAGTCTCGTACTCCATTTTACGTTATTAACAGAGATTGCTTCTCTACCATTGAGGTAACAAATGCGAACAGACTGTGCATTCATTCCTCCCAAGTCTACATGTACAATACCACTTGTTGGATTTGGATATAGACGGATATCTGTTTTTGGTTGAGCTACTTTTGATAGTTGCTCTCCTTGAAATACTTGAGGCATTACAAATTCTTCTTTATCGCCCCAGTTCATCCAGTCTAAGGTACATTTTGTTTTTAATTTGTACTTATATTTCTCTCCTGGTTCTAAACCAGTTATTGTATACGAGTTGGTATTGACTGTTACTTCTGTCCAATCGCCACCTTGTTTTTTGTATTTGATTTTGTATTTCAAGTCATCAGGATTTTTCACCCAATCAACCCGTACAGAAGTTAAACCTATAATAGTAACACTAGATGATGGCGGCAATGCACAAAGATCGGTAGATGTCGTAAATGTGTCTATCGCAGACCAAACAGAATTTTCCGCTTCACAGACAGCTTTAACTCTCCATTCATAATCTGTACTTAATTCCAATCCATGTATAAAGCGTTCATTGATTGTTGCTATAACTTCCGTCCAAGGATCACCGACTCCTTTTATTCTATAATTTACTCGATACTTTGTAGCCCCAGCTACTGCATCCCAATAAACTCGAACGACATTCCCACTGATGATCTCCGTACCAGAGTTAGAAGGAATTTCGCAAAAACCTGTTAATGGACAACTTATGATTGGAAGATATTGGAAATTACTAAACAGTAATCCTTGTACCGTCGTTTCAGGCACATCGAACCAGTCCATCAAAATAGAGCCGTATACATTTCGGAAATCTATTTCCATTTCGACACCTACATTAGTATCTAAGTCGGTTGGAATAACTGGATTAGCATTATAAATACCAGCATTCACACAATTGCCAAAAAGAATCATTGGTGCAGCCGTACCATGATCAGTACCAGAACTAGCATTCGCATAAATACGTCGACCAAACTCTGAATAGGTCATTCCAATGATACGATCAGCTACTCCTAGACCTTCAATATCTTGTTGGAAAGCATCTATGGCTCCAGAAAGTTCTCCTAATAAAGCTGCATGGTCACCCAATGTTGTATCTGAAGTTTGTACTTGATTGGCATGTGTATCAAAACCTGTGAGGCTAACGACATACACTTTAGTACGAAGACCACCTGCAATCAAACGAGCAACTATTTTAAGTTTATTCGCCAATCCTGTATCAGGATAGGTAGCTACATTAGCTCCATTTCCATCTGCTGCTCCAATGACAGTAGCATATTCATTTGTTTGAATAATAGACTGACGCAAAAAGCCTAGTTCATCACCATAACAAGTATCAGGTAATGGTTCAGAACTTCCTGTTGCAAGTGGGTCAAGATTAGAAGGATCGGTTAGTGCCATACTAAAATTACCACCTGTTCCTTGACAAGTTTCCGAAACGATAGAACCAATAGTAATAGCAAAAGGATCGGGACAATCTGCATTTGGATAAGCATCTGGGAAACCAGGATAAGTCAAATCAAAATAGCGCCCCATCCACCCTGAAGTTAAGTACTGATCGGCGGCAGAACCAGTATGCCAAATATCCGTTGATCTAAAATGCGATCTATTTTGATTAGGATAACCAACGCTTTGCAAAATATTTATCTTAGCATTATCGTATAAAGATTTCATTCCAGGCATCGCAGGATTTAGCCCTGTTTCCAATGTAAGCGGCAAAACACTCGACTCTGGAATCATAATCGATGATCTAAAAGTAGATAGATTACTGTATTGATCTGTCGGAATAATTGTATTCAGACCATCATTACCTCCGCCCAATTGTATAAGCACCAATACCTTATCATTATCTCCATTGATCGTAGCAGATAATGCATTTTGGGGAATAGCGGCAAAACTAGTATTATTAAGAATTAGAGGTAGGGTAACTGCGGTACCTGTTGTTTTCAGGAAAGATCTACGTTTCATTTTTGGTGTTTAATTAGTTAAATAAGAGCATCGAAATTATGTAAATAAGAGAATGCCTTTAGTCATAAGTACTTGAAATCAAAAAAATGGTACTTTTTGAGAAGCATGCTTTTTAAGAAAATTTCTATCTATAAGGGGTAAAAATTGACGAACAACTATTAATTTCTGATACTTAGTACACTGTAATTCATCAAAGTATCAAAATTAATTTATGAAAGCCACCTTGACTAATAAAGAAGTGTTATTTATCTGATTAAATTATAAATTTAAAAATGTGAAGATAAAAAGAAGCTAACATTAAAAAAAAATAACATCGACTTTTCTATCGGAAAAATTCTATTTTGTAGAATTTTTATCATTACAATACTAGCTTTTCTAGAATTAAAATCAACTATTTTCAAAATTCAATATAAGAAGCAACCGTTTATACTATTAAACAAGTATAAAATCGAACAAAATTTGACATAGTAAGAAGTAGTCATTACATTTATGTCATAAATTAACAATTACATATGTATCCAGATTTTTCATATTGGCTTCACGCAATATTCGGAACCGAACCAGACAATTGGGCTTCTTTAATCAAAACCTTTGGTCTATTCTTAGTTTTAGCAATCTTCTCTGCTGCATTACTGTTTTATGCAGAGTTGAAAAGAAAAGAAAATCAAGGTCTATTATTTCCAACAAAAGAAATGCAAATAATAGGAGCACCTGCTAGTGCTTGGGATATTATTAGCAACGCTTTGGTTGGTTTCTTCTTAGGCTTCAAGTTTGTGTATATTTTCCAAAACTATGCTGAAGTAAATATGGATCCTGCTTCTGTTATCTTTTCGACTCAAGGAAATTGGCTTGCAGGTATCGTCGGAGCACTCTTTTTTGGAGGTATAAAGTATTTTGAAAAAAATAAAGAAAAGCTACCTGAGCCAAAATCACAACTAGTGGATGTCTATCCTTCTGACCGAATTGGTGACATAACGATACTTGCCGCTGTGTCTGGTATTATAGGAGCAAAAGTCTTTGCTTTAGTTGAAGACCTCGATGCTTTCTTTCAAGATCCATTTGGACAGTTTTTCTCTGGTAGTGGTATGGCTATCTATGGTGGTCTTATTGGAGGATTTGTTGGTGGTTTGATTTATCTAAATAGAAAGAAAATAAATGCTGCTCATGTATTTGATGCAGTTGCTCCTGCTTTGATGATTTCTTATGGTATCGGTCGTTTGGGATGTCATTTCTCTGGTGATGGTGACTGGGGAATTCCTGTAGAACAACTTAGTGAAACAGGCGAAGTTATTTGGAGCTTCACAAAACCTGCTCTTTTATCTTTTACACCTGATTGGCTTTGGGCTTATGATTATCCACATAATGTTCTCAACCAAGGCGTTGCTATTGCTGGTTGCGAATGGAACTATTGTAGCAAACTTCCTGCTCCTGTTATTCCTACATCCATCTATGAGTTTGTAATGGCTCTTGGAATTGGTGGTTTTTTATGGGGTATCCGAAAGCGCATCACGATTCCAGGAATGCTGTTTTTTATCTACCTTATTTTTAATGGTGTAGAGCGTTACTTCATCGAAAAAGTAAGGGTTAATGATCGATATGAAATTTTCGGTTTCGACTCTACGCAAGCACAGGTAATTGCTATTTGTTTGGTGCTCACTGGTATTATTGGTTGTCTTTTTGTTTGGCAAAGGAATAAAAGTAATAAGTAGCTCACGATACTTAGCTAAAGCTTAAATAACAAACTTTAGCTACTTAAACTTCACTAACTTATGTCCTTCTGAAACATTATGATTTTTCAAGTTAAACTTGAAAAAGTAAGACCCAGCTGGCAATTGATTCAGGTTAAACTCCACTTTGTTATTGCCCGAATTTAATCTTAGATTTTGATAGTGAGCAATACGTCCTGTAACATCATATATGATAACAGCTAAGTCATCAGGTTTTGCTAGTGTTATTTCATAAAAAACTTGTTCCTTAAAAAGAGTCGGATATATTTTTGACTCAGTTGTTCTTAATCGTTGAATTACAATCGTATTACTATAGGAGAAGGTTCCGTCGAAGTCTATGACCTTCAAACGATAATAATCTAGTAAAGGAGATGGTGCATCATCCAGATAGCTATAATTTAAAACCTGATTGGAATTGCCGTTCGCTTCTATTTTGGCAAGAAAATCAAAACCATAACCATCGGTAGAACGCTCCAGCTCAAAATGACTAGTATTCAACTCGCTCGCTGTTATCCAACTAAGAAGGTTTGCATCACCTATTTTTTCACCACCAAAATAAATCAACTCAACTGGCAGCGGATAATCACAAACGTTTAAATAGAAAGTAGCAAATTTATTGGTACAAACCTTTACTGACCAAATCTCTTTAACAGGATCTTCTTCAATAATTTCCAGAGGTGGACTTGCTGCCATAGAATAAATAGTTTCGGATTCAAAATCATCGCAGTTTTCATTTCCACCACTCAAAGCTGTCAAGCACAAACGACTATTATCAATTAAGCTTCTAAAGTCTGTTGACTCCCCTGGTATGCTAGCAGCTAAATTTTCCAATTCTTCTTGTTTGAAAAAGAGTTTGATGCAAGCATTTTCTTCAACATTGGGATCGACACTCCAATGACGTTGCAAATAAGGATTATTCTGACAAGTATTTACTTCCTCGTCAACATAAACACATACTTCTGTGGCTTCCAAATTTATCATATCGTTAGTCTCATCGGTCAACTCCGCAATGTACTTGGTATCTGGACCAAAAAAATAAGTCCGTTCTCCATTGTCGATCCAGCACGCCCCACAACCATCTTCCTCTATCAGATCTGTATTGGATAGATTCAATTCTTCAATAGTCAAAGATAAAATCTCTGTACACCCTAGTTCATCTGTAACTGTAACAGTATAAACTCCTTCTGCCAATTCGAACCGCACACTATCCACAGTAGTCATTTCATCTTCCCACGAATAATCGTAATCGGGATTACCACCATCCACACTTAGTACCAATGCCCCATTGGCATCAGAAGAACAGGTAATACCAGTCACATCAACTGACACTACCAAGGAGTCCGCAGAAGTTGAACCAATCATTTGAACAGACAACGGTCCTTCGCAGGTTTGTGCATTCAGTACACCATGCAAAAAGAATAGTAGACATGCCCATCCAAACAACTTGAAATAAATTTTATTAATCATCTTATCAAGCATTCGCTTTTAACACATAAATTCATTCATTTTATAAAAAAAGACAAAAGGTTAAGTAAAATCACTGACTTACCTTTTGTCTTCTTTGTTTTGCTAAGGTACCTGACAACCGTTATCATCCGTTACGATAAAATTGTACTGGTTATTACCATCAGCACCTGTAAACAATATAAAGCCTCCAGCAGTAGATATTACTTGAGGAGAAGATTGGTCTAAATCTCCTGCTGTTGTATTTGGTGTAATTGGGTTGGCTGACCAACTTACATTGTAAGGAGCAATACCACCACTTGCTTCAATCTTTATTTCTCCTGAACCTAACTGACAAAGATCTTGAATATAATTACATGATCCTGCTACTAGCGGGGTTGGTTCTGTCAAGGTAACATCGCATGAACTGGTACAACCTGCATCATCTCGTATTGAAATCGTATGTGCTCCAGCAAGCACGCCTGTAAATGTACTTGCACTTTGGAAGGCACCTCCATCAAGACTATATTCATAAGCACCTGTACCTCCTGCTCCTGTTACATTAATTGTTCCTGTTCCTCCATTACATGAAATATTCGTTCCTCCGTTCCCAACCAAGGGACTCATCGCAGTACAAGCTACTGCTGTAGGTTCTGTCAACACATAGGATGCTGTAACTGTACAATCGTTATCATCAGTAATCGTTACATTATAAGTTCCAGCAGATAATCCTGTTTGGTCTTCGTCTGTCGCTACCAATCCAGAGCCATTAGTTGTTGACCAGTTGTAATCATAAGTTCCTCCTACTGTTCCTCCTGAAGCCGTGATGTTTATTTCACCATTTGCTGCTCCTGATGCTGCATTACAACTTGGTTGTGTTAGTACTTCTGACACTTCTACTGCTGATGGTTCGGTCAACACATAGGATGCTAATATCGTACAGTCGTTACCATCCGTAATCGTCACGTAATAAGTTCCAGCAGATAGACCAGTTTGATCTTCATTAGACTCTACTAGTCCAGATCCATCATTTGTTAACCAGCTGTAGTTATATGTTCCTGCTCCAGTACCACCAGTAACTGTCACGTTTATTTCACCATCTGCTGCTCCTGAAGCTGCATTACAACTTGGCTGTGTTAGTACTTCTGATACTTCTACTGCTGCTGGCTCGGTCAATACGATAGGTCCAAGCGGTATTTCACAACCATTAGCATCAACAACCGTAACCGAATAGGATCCCGCTGTTAGCCCAATTCGATTTTGATCATTATCTACTCCAACTATATCGCCCCAGTCAAAGGTATAAGGTGTTGTGCCTCCTGCTGGTGTTATCGTAATAGTACCATCAGGAACACCACTTGTAGCATTACAACTTAAGTTTGTATGATCTTCTGTAGCTGACAACGGAAGATTTGTTCCTGAACCATCAATGGTTACAGATAATGACCCATTACAGGTCTGACCAAAACTATAAGAAACTATGCCTATAGCAAGCCCCAAAAGAAGAAGTATACGTTTCATCATTTAATTTTTAGTGGGTTAATTTTATTATCTAGGTTTATTCTAATGTACATCCATTGGCATCGGTCACTGAAATATTAAGGGAGCTACCACCAGGGATATTTGTTATCGTAAGCTGTCCACCGTTATTTAAAATTGTTTGAGTGGTTGAAATACCAACATTTGGGCTCCAGTTTACAGTATATGGAGCTAAGCCACCACTAGCTTCTACGGTAATACCACCTGTATTTTCCTGACATAAATCATGTATTAGATTACAGGTACCTGCTGTTGGTAAGGCATTAACCGTTACATCAACATCTGCTATATTTATACAACCGATATTATCGGTGACTGTTAATTCGTAATTGCCAGCGACGCTGATGGTCGTCGTTGGTGTATTGTCTCCATTCGACCAAGAGTAGGCAACATAACCTACAGCCCCAGATAGTGTCGCTGAACTTCCAGCACAAATAATTCCATCATCATTATTGAGACCTGAAGTATCAGTAACACTGATCGTTGGAGCAGAGAGGTTAGATTCTACAGTAACTGAAAAAGAACAAGAAGAGTAGTTGCCAGAATCATCCGTTGCTTTGTATCGAACGATCGTTGTTCCTAGCGGAAACACATCACCTGAATCGTAATTTGAATCTAGTTCAGCCCCTATGCAGTTATCTCTTAGAGTAGGAGTTGTCCAATTAACAATGGCAGCACAATCGGTAGTATTCGCTTCAATAATTATATTCTGAGGACAAGAGAAAACAGGTGCAATTGTGTCTACTACTGTTATAGTTGCCAAACAAGTTGTAGTGTTTCCATGCTCGTCTGCTAGTTTTAGAGTTACTTCATTTTCACCTAAGTGGCTACAATCAAACAAGCTTTGACTTAAATCCCAACTATCAATTCCACACTCATCTGATGAACCATTATCAACATCAGATGGGACGATGATAGCTTCTCCTGCGCTATCTAATTCGACAGTAATGTCTTGACAAATAGCTGTTGGCAAGTTTTTTTCAACGGTACCAATGACATAAGTTGGTTCACTACATGTAAAATTAGCAACCGCCATAAAATCAATATAGTAAGGTCTTCCACCTCTAACGGTAACTCTATCGAATGATGCATAGGTTTGGTCGGTATTATTGACAGTACCGATTTCAGATCGATCGTCATTATAAAGAATCGCAATTAAATTATCTGTAGTAGCAGCACAACGACGTAACTCTGTTCGATACCAAATATCTCTTGGGTGGTTCATATTGGTATCAAAGACGTTTGACGCATTGCCTCCATTTCGTCTTTCTGAACCAAACTGTTTACTATTATTTGCAGAATCTGCATTTCTTCTTATGGTATAGCCATTAAAATTGGCGTCTTCAAGTCCGTATCGATTCCAAGAACAACCTGATCCATCTTGATTGAGTCTTATTTCACGACTAATCAATCGAAATTCATTGAGTGTTGTTCCTAAAGGTTTGAATCCACCGTTTGGATCGCAATCGTCTAGCTTAGCAAGGAGTGAAGTTCCAGGTATAGTGGTATCATCAACATTTATGGTACCTGTACCATAGTCTGACCAACCTTGAAAGGTATCGAAATGATCAAAAAACACAAATGTATTTGGACCGTTACTAGCAGAATTTGCAGTCGGATTAGAATAGTATTGGTAAATGATTGTAGTACTATTCGCATTTAAGGTTGGTAGCTCAACCCAAACAATAGCACTGGTACTAGGAGTTGATATTTCAATCCAATAATCTAAAGTACTTGTACCATCATTGGCTGTAAATTGGAGGTCGGAAAAATCAGTATTCATCCCATTCAAAAATGCAATATCTAATTTAACTTGATGATTGGATAAATTACTACCTGATGTTTCGGTAATAGTAATTGGTATCCTATTTTCCCATGGACACAACCATTGAGCATAAGCTGTTGTAGTGAACATAAATAAAAAAACGATATTCAAATAAAGCTTCATCAAGATCTCTAAGTTGTTATAGTCTCCTTAGAACATGTTTAAATTTATATTGTCTCAACACCAATAACTCACAAACCTGACTTAATAAAAAATACTCTCTTAGCTCGCCAAACACCTTGTATGGTAGCAAGTCAGAATTATAAATTATTGATCCTAATAACTAAAAAATTGAAACCTGTTCTTAAATGTGTTAAGTCTGTAGAATAGAAATTGAAACTTTTAAGTAGATGAGTTTATCTCCTCATCTTAATTGAAATAAGGGAAAACTTACAATATGGTGGGTAGTACATAAATAGGGGGAGAATAATAATATTACTTGGATTTGTAGAAGAGCACGAAAACTATGCCATTTTTTCATTATAAGAGAAATACCTACCTACTGGTATTCTGTTTAAAGATCATCTTTATTGGCTATTATATTGATGATCAGTAGCTCTAATTGTTTGGCAATCTGAAAACCATTTTGGTTTCAGGTTTTATGATTGGTATAA
>JAHDIP010000006.1 GCA_020630735.1 Saprospiraceae bacterium
TTAGCGACTGTTTTGAAAGTTTTATAGTGTATATAATTATATCATTAACACTAAGGAATAGTTCAAAAATAAATTTACATTCTTAGCTTGCAATTTTTAAATCTAATTTCGTTAAAAAGCCTCGCCATAGCCCTGCTATGTCTACGTTTTTTTGCCTTATCAGCTTCAAAAATTGCTAACCAAAGAAACGTAACTTATTTATGCACGATTCCTAAGAACTGTGGGTAAGAAATTTAATGTTTTTATCATTTATAATTTTAGGCTTGTCATTTGGTCTATGGATAACAATGATTGATTGGTTTGAAGAAAGTGACTCAGAATAGAGGCTTTGCTGTAGATTTTAAGCGAATTACATGAGTTTATAAAAGTTTATATATCGAATTAGATATAAAATAGAAAGATACTTGAGTAAGGTTTTTAAGTAATAAACCGTTGATGATTAGTGTTTTGTGTTTTATTTGTTGTTAAGCTGGGGGTAAGAAAATTAATATTTTTGTCATTCTTAATGCGGCACAATAGTTAGATATTTGACTTATAAATAAGAATAAAGCTACATATGCATAGCGTATAGATTCAAAAGCGGCGACCTGAAAGCAGCGCCATTCTAGATAAACTTAAGAGATTAGTATAGTATTAAAGAGGGTTTATCAGCCTAATTGAATAGAAAAATTGTAATTATTGAGTAAGGTTTTTTTGTTTCAAAATATTGTTTATCAGTTATTTATGTTTTTTATAATCAAAACTGAGGGTAAGAAAATCAATATTTTTGTCATTCTTAATATAGCACAATAGTTAGATATTTGAAGTGTAATTAATAATAAGGCAATCATCTATAGCTTTTAAGAATAAAGGCAGAGAACAAAAAAACAAGTATTCTAGGTAAGGCTTTTGAGTTCTAAATTTTTGAAAAACAACATATTAGATATTTATTTAGCTAAACTTCGGGTAAGAAATCATATTAATTGTCATTTATTTTCTTTTGAAACAATAAGATATTTGAGGAAAAAATCACAATACTTATTCGTAGAAGAAGCACCAGAAATGAGAAACCAAATCAAATAATAAAAGTAAAAGTGTTTTTTAATATAAAAGAAGTAAGATTATCAAACATAATTTGAAGTTTTAGAACAGTAGAAGGCAGGAAAATAAAGCGATTATTGAAAATATTCATGAGAATAAAATTGTCAATAAATAAAAGTGAGGGTAAGAATAGTGTTTTTCTTTGCATTTACTATGGGTAAGAAAATAAGAAATTATACATAACCAGATTACTAAGAAATAGTAATATAAGTTGGAAAAAAACAGGATCTAAATGGTCATGTTTTTAATAGGAAAATAATTAGCATAACTAAGCGTATGTGACTGATGCGGCGAAGCTGTACCAACTTAATAAATCTTGAACAGTAAATAAAGTAAGATAAGATTTGTTTAAATAATTGATAAACAAATTTGTATACATAATTATAGTGTAAAGTGAGGGTAAGGTTTTGTGATTTAATAAGAGTAGAAACAGATAATGTGATACTTACTTTTATCGTAACCTTAAAATATTTACATCCATAATTAGTTTAGTGAAACCATACAGTGTTTCACCTGATAAATTATTAGCTACCCTATTAGGAGTGTGACTGATGCGGCGAAGCTTTATCATCTACTGAAATGATATAAAGTATTGGTGAGGATAGTAATTTTTTAACCAATAAAAAACTAAAGCAAAATGTTTACAAGAGAAAATGCACAACTTAGTCTCAAAACTAAAAACTGGTATGTGGCTTACACTTACCCACAAGTAGAAAAAAAATTACATAAGCTTCTAATGGACTTAGGATATGAGTCATTTCTACCTTTAAACTCGGTGAAAAGACAATGGAGCGATAGAATTAAGCTATTAGAAGTTCCTTTATTTCCAAACTACCTTTTTGTGAAAACAACCATAGATAAATTACATGATTTATTAAACTTAGATGGTCTTTCAAGGTTTTTAATATTTGAAAATAAATATGCTACTTTAAAAGATGCAGAAATTAGTCGAATTAGAAAAATTCTTGATCAAGGTGATGAAGTTGCTGTCTTAACAAGCAAATTTGTAAGAGGACAAGAAGTGATCGTGAAAAAAGGACCATTACAAGGTTTTGAAGGTCTCTTGGTTGAAGAACATGGTAGAGATAGATTTATAATGGAATTAAAAGGGTTAAAACAACGCTTATCTGTTAATGTACCTACAAAGTTTTTGGGTACTAAAGAGTAAAAAAAATAGTTTTCAATAAATTACAAATCGAAAGAAAAACAGTCTAATGGGATTTTTTAGTATAACATGTTATACTAAAAAAATCCCTTTTTTACTTCGATAGTTTCTTTTCTACATCGACAAAAACAATAAATTTACTGAATCGATTATAGTGCTCATTTAATTGTTATTTAGTAAAAGTGTCTCATTAGTATTTCATCGGAAGGTTCTATTTATCTAATACCATTTAGATTTCATAGAGTAAGTTTTTAACAATCACCATTAAATAAGTTTGGTAGGAAAATAGCTTTCCTAAATTTCTAGTATCTAATGCTCTTACATCGTAAGAACTTTCCGCATTTCATTTATCATTATTTTAATTAAGCATATGAATTTATCATTCCAACAGTCGTTAGAGTTTTGGTTCAATAAATTGAGAACTTCAAAGTCCGTTAAGGCTTCATGGTTGAAGTCTAGTGATGAAGAATGGGAATCTATTAAATTTAACCTACCTCTTGAAGAACAAAAACGATTTGATCAAGTAACAAAGTCAAAAGCACTTAATGAGTTTGTAGTAGGTTTATCCATATGGACTACCTTATTGTATAGGTATAAAATGGAGGAGCAAGTTATAGCTGTAAGTAGTTTGAATATTGCAGGAAAGTTGACGAATCAAAATCAAAAAATGTTTTTTGATATCGCCAACCTAAAGGGGCAATCATTTAAAACTATTTTGGGAAACATAAAAACTCAATTAAAGACTGTAATTGCACATCAAGATTATGAATACCAACACTTAACAGAAAAGCTAAAAGCTAATAATGTTGAGACTGCATATTTAAATGATTTTAGTTTTGGTCACTTAGACCTACAATCTAAAGATGAAATTTTAAACTCAGCAACGATCGCTTTAGTAATGGATACTAATGGTGCGTTTTTTCTTTATTATAGAAAAAATAGTTTCACAGCTTCTTTTGCAAAAGGCATGACAGAGAGTTATCAAGCTCTATTGAGTATAGCATTAGAGAATGCTGAAACTCCACTTGATACAACTGTTTTAGTCGAGCCAGATACAGTAGTAGTGAAAGAGTTTTCAGGTATCCAAACATTGCATGGATTATTAACTCAGCGAGTTGAAGAATGTCCTAATATCATTGGAGTAATTGATCAAGAAGAGGAGTACACCTATACGGAAATCAATGAAATGGTAGATAGAATGGTGGGGCTACTTATAGAGAATGGTACAAAACCAGGTGATATTGTTGCTTTGATGATGGATAGATCTGTAGAAATGATCGTTTCTATTTTTGCAACATTAAAATTAGGAGGAACCTTCTTGCCGCTTGATCCAACCTATCCTCAACAAAGAGTAGAATATATCATTGGCGATGCACAACCTTCTATTTTACTTACGAATACGGAAGCAGGAATACGAGCAGATGAGTCAGTTAATATAAAAGTATTGACCGTATCAAAAGACTTAATATTATCAAGCGATCCTTGTACTGATCATTTTGAGAATGAATCGAATTTAGCTTACATTATTTATACTTCTGGAACAACAGGTGCTCCGAAGGGAGTAATGGTAGAGCATGATCAGGTATTGAATACACTGTATGCAATGGAAAAGGTATTTCCAACTGAAAATAAAAATGCTTATTTATTCAAAACGAATTATGTATTTGATGTATCCTTAGTTGAGATTTTTTCTTGGGTAGTTTCAGCAAATGCAATGGTGATATTGCCTTCAGGATTAGAAAAGGATGCTAGCGCAATTACCAATTATATTGAGAAGTATACGATTTCGCATCTCAACTTTGTGCCAAGTATGTTTTCTACTTTTTTAGATGTTATCACTGAAAAAGGACTACAGACGATTTCAAAATTGACTTATATACTTCTTGCAGGTGAAGCTATTTCTATAAAGCTGGCAAACAAAATTTACCAATTAAATCTTATAGAAAAAACACACAACTTATATGGTCCTACAGAGGCAAGTATTTATACAACTCATTTTCCGTTAAGTAATTATGTTTTGGGTGAAGTCGTTCCTATTGGTAAGGCTATAGAAAATATAGAAGTTTATATCTTAGATGAGAACAAAAATATTGTTCCCGATGGAATTGCAGGTGAATTGGCTATTTTTGGAAAAGGGGTAGCTTCAGGATATTTTAATAAACCAACACTAACTGCTGAAAAATTTATCACTGTATCATGGAGCAATAGTCCTTTGTATTTGTCGGGAGATATCGCTAAGAAAATGCCAAATGGAGATGTGATGTTTCTTGGTCGAAAAGATGAGCAAGTAAAAGTAAGAGGATACAGAATAGAGTTAAATGAAATAAAAGAAACACTCTTAAAGTATGAAGGTATTGGAGATGTTGCAGTTGTAGTTAAACAAGATGCAAATGATGAGTTAGATAAAATACTTTGTGCATATTATACAGCTAAAGATGAGATCGGAACAACAGAGTTGATTGAACATATCGGAAGCTATGTGCCAAGCTATATGATTCCTGATAAAATAATTCGTCTCGAATCAATGCCACTCAACAAAAATGGAAAAACGGATAAAAGCTTCTTAGTAAATTTGGCTGAAGAAAATTCGTATCAAGAGTTTAGTGAAGAGGTAGACTGTACATCAACAGAAATAGCATTGCGTAGTCTTTGGGAAATAGTATTACAAAAGAAAAATATAAGAACGACAGATAGCTTCTTCGATATAGGTGGACATTCTTTAAAAGTCTTGCATTTAATCTCTAAAATTTCGGAAGAGCTAAAAGTTGATTTGGTTTTTGATGATGTATTGAACAACCCAGTACTCAAAAGCCTAGCTTCGAAAATAGATATTCTACAATCTGCACCTGTAAACAGAATATCTAAAGCTTCCGCAAAAGAGCATTACTCATTATCGCCTACACAATTAGGTATTTGGTTGACGGATCAATTAGAAGAAAACAATTCTTCCTACAGCATGCCTTTATCTTATCTGATAAAGGGGGCTTTAGATAAAGAAGTATTGAAAAAGTCAATTGCTGAAGTTATCAACAGACATGAATCATTAAGAACTGTTTTTACAATAGTTAACGAAATGCCTTCAATGATCATTAAGCCATCATTACCTGAAGATACATACTTTCAAGAATACTCGCTAACGAAAGCTAGTGATCCATTCAATGCAGCACGCTTTTGTATTGAAGAAGATATACAAGCTTCTTTTGATTTAGAGAATGGACCTTTATTGAGGGTTAAGTTATTTAAGCTTTCTGAAGAAAAGCACATTCTTTATACAAATTTTCATCACATCATCTTTGACGGATGGTCAATTGATATTTTTAATAAAGAATTGTTTTTAGGATACGAAGATTACAAGAAAACAAATTCTTTTCCTTCTTATCCTGTAGGTTTACAACTTAAAGATTATACCGAAAAAATTAAGGAACTTTCAACTGATCCTTCTCAAGTATACTTAAAAGAATATTGGAAGAATAAATTCCAAGGAGAGATTCCTCAATTGAATTTGCCTAGAGATTTCAAACCTGATAAGATAAGCAGATCAAGAGGTAAAACATTGTTGAAAAAAATAGACGCTAATTTTACAACAAAGGTCAAACAATTTGCAGAGAGCTTTGGAGTAACTCCTTTTACTGTTTTATTTGCCACCTACAATGCTTTACTTGCTCGATATACAAGACAAAATGATATTGTTGTTGGCGTACCTGTTGCAGGAAGAGAGTATTCTAGTTTACACCAAACAATCGGTTGTTTTATAAATACTTTACCATTAAGAACGAAGTTAGATCAAGAAGATGATTTTCAAACTTTACTGACTAAAGTAAAGCACGAAATTACAGAAGGACAAAAACATCAAGCTTATTCCTTTTATGAATTAATTGATGAACTAAGTTCTGAAGGAAAACTAGAAGAATTTTCTTTATTCAATGCGTTCTTCGGATTCAAAGAAGAGACCTACTTGAAAGTGTCAAAAGAATTGTCAGATATATCTGTTGATTATTTACCGATAGAAGTTTCTGCTAGTAAGTATGATTTGTCTTTTTATATCCACGAAAGCAAAAATGAATATAGCATTTATGCTGAGTACAGTTTAGATCTATTTTTAGAAGAAAGAATTGAACGGTTCCTAAATTATTATACAGAGTTTTTGAAGGCAGTAATTGAAAAGCCTACACAGCCTATAGGAACAGTCAATTTTATCAATGAACTAGAAACAGAAAAACAAATAACAGGATTAAATGAAAGTGTTCGTGAGTTCGAAAATGCAGAGATGACACTACACAGTATTTTTGAAACTAGCTGTCAAGAGAATCCTCATAGAATAGCGATAGTAGATAAAAATACTGAATATACTTACGAAAACGTCAACCAGAAAGCAAATGCGATTGCTAGTTCTTTATTGGAAAAAGGATTGTCTATAAACGAACCAGTACTTTTAGAAATGGGGCGTTCGGTAGAAATGATAGCTTCCATTTTGGGAATACTTAAAGCAGGAGGATGTTATGTGCCTTTAGACTTTGAATATCCTGAGGATAGAAAAAAATACATTATAAGTGATTGCAAATCAAAGATTTTAATTAGCGATCGTCAGCATTCAGGTTCTTTTTATAGTGACTTAGGTGTCGATGTATTGTATGTGAAAGAGACGATCAAAAAAATTGTAGATCCTAACTTTAAGTCGATAGTTCGAGAAGCTGATGATCACGTATACATCATGTATACTTCAGGCACGACAGGAAATCCAAAAGGCGTACTGCTAGCACATGGTCAAGTATTAAATACGATCAATGCAGTTGAAGATTTATTTCCAATGGATACAAACGATAAATTTTTATTTAAAACAAACTATACGTTTGATGTATCTGTTTCCGAAATATTTGGATGGGTCGTTTGTGGCGCTCAACTTATTGTACATCCTTCAGGACTAGAGAAAGATCCAATGTCTGTCATTGAATCAATTAAGGAACATGCGATCACGCACATCAATTTCGTGCCAAGTGCCTTCTCCGTATTTTTAGATGTATCTATGGCAGGCAAGGAGAAAGAATTAGAAAGTATCAAATACTTCTTGCTTTGTGGGGAAGCTGTAACTCCTAGTTTGGTTCAAAAAATAAAGAGAGCTAATCTCCTAAAAAGATCACATAACTTATATGGACCAACAGAGGCTAGTATTTTTGCTACTCACTTCCCGCTTGACAGTTGTACAGCAGATGGGCAAGTTCCTATAGGTATTCCAATTTCTAATTTCTCCATCTATATTTTAGATAAAAATGGAAACATAATGCCAGAAGGAACTTACGGAGAATTGGTTATAGGTGGAAAAGGAGTAGCGCATGGATATCTCAATAGACCAAAGTTGAATGCAGAACGATTTGTCAATTTTGAATGGGCAGAAGGGAGAGTCTATAGAACCGGAGATGTTGCTCGTTGGTTACCAAATGGTGTTTTAGAATATGCTGGTCGTACCGACAATCAAATTAAGTTGAGAGGATATAGAATTGAGTTAAAAGAAATAGAAGAGGTCTTACTAAAACATCCAGATGTTGATCAAGCAGTCGCTCTATTTAAGAAAGGAGGTGATGACAAGTTAGAAGATTACATCAGCTTATTTTTTACACTAAAACCTGAAGTGACAAAAGAGTTAACTAATGCTGAAGTAACAGATTTTCTGGCAAATAACTTGCCGTCATATATGGTTCCTGAATTTATGATGTGCATGGATGAAATGCCTTCTAATTACAATGGCAAAATAGATAGAAAAGCGCTTGATAGTTTAAAACTTAAACGACATGAATCGCAAAGTTTATATCAAGAACCTACCAATGAAATAGAAGAAGAATTAGTAGAGATTTGGAATACAGTACTCAGTACTGATAAGATTGGAACAGCCGATAATTTTTTCAAGATTGGAGGCAATTCACTTAAAATGATTAAAGTGATATCTCGTGTGAATGATAATTTTTTGACAGATATCAAAATTAATGATTTTGTAAAAGTACCTACTGTTAAAAATCTTTCAGAACTAATTAATCAAAATTACGAAGAAAATGCAGTGCTTTTCAACGAAGCATTTTAACAAAAACAATTTCACAAACCTGATTTCATCATAATACGGTTTTGTAAAAAATCATATTGCAGCTACAACACAAATGAAAAGTATATATAACAAGCTAAAGAATCTATCTCCAGAACAACGATTAGCCTTTAAGAAGCGATTGCAAAATAAAGGTAAGATAGATGCGACTACTATTGAAAAAGCAGTACGCCCTACTGAAATTCCACTTTCTTTTTCGCAAGAAAGATTGTGGTTTACAGATCAACTTCAAGGAAGCACCAACTACCATATGCCAATGGTATTACGTGTAACTGGTCAATTGGATATTGATCTTTTGACGAATGTTGTCAAAAGGATTCTTACTCGACATGAATCTCTAAGAACAGTGTTTAAAGAGAAGAATGGAGTAGGCTATCAATCTATTCAAGAAGCCGATGATTTTGCTATTGACGTTTTGCCTTTTAATAAAGGAGAGCAAAAAGCGGATATCGAAAACCGTATAACGGCAGCCATTAAAAAACCTTTTGATTTATCAAATGATTATATGATTCGGTTGGCTGTGATGCCAATTAACCAGCAAGAACAAATGTTGGTTGTAGTGATGCATCATATTGCTTCAGATGGTTGGTCAATGCCTGTTTTTGTCAAAGAAGTTTTAGCCTTATATCGTGCTGCACTAAATAATGAAACAATCACGTTACCTAATTTGCCTATTCAATATGTAGATTATGCTTTGTGGCAAAGAGATTATTTATCAGATGAATTAATAGAACGTAAACTTACTTACTGGAAAGATAATTTATCAGATCTTGAACCTTTAGAATTACCTACCGATTTTACTAGACCTGCGGTACAAAGTACTGAAGGAAGTAGATTCGAATTTCAAATTAATACAGAAACTACACAGGCACTAAAAGAATTCTCGCAAGCTAAAGGCTACACACTTTTTATGACCTTGTTGAGTATTTATAAGGTATTGCTTTATCGTTGGTCAGGACAAAAAGATATTTGTGTTGGGATACCTGTAGCTAATCGTAAGCAACGAGAGATAGAAGGTTTGATTGGTTTTTTTGTCAATAGTCTACCGATTCGTACGATGCTAAATGGTACAGATAAGTTTGATGACTTACTCGAAAATATCAAAACAACAACTTCAAATGCTTTTGATAATCAAGAATTACCTCTTGAGAAAATTGTTGATAGTTTAGTTGGGGTACGAGAACGAAGTCGTTCGCCATTATTTCAAGTTATGTTTAACTTCGAAAATGAGCAAGAAGTATCAGAAGTAGATTTAGGTACGGTTAAGTTTACACCTCTTGAACCAAGGGTGACAACATCAAAATTTGATATAGTTTTTAATGTAAGAGAAAAAGATGGAGCACTAGTTGTTGGTGTTGAGTACTGTACTGCTTTGTTTAAAGAAGAAAGTATTCGATGGATGTCAAGTCATTTTAATGAATTAGCTACTGCAATTGTTCAGGATTCTAATGAACAAATTGGTAGCTATTCTATGTTGACAAATGAAGAAGAAGTTCAATTACTAGAAACATTTAATAATACAGAGGCTAGTTATCCTAAGAATAAAACGATTGTTGATTTATTTGAAACACAAGTAAAAGAAACACCTGATAAGATAGCTGTTGTATTCGAAGAAAAAACATTTACATATGCAGAGTTAAATAAAAAGTCAAATCAGCTTGCACATTACCTAATCAATCAAGGTGTAACGAATGAAACTTTTGTAGCAATTTGTTTAGATCGTTCTTTAGAAATGATCGTTGGTTTGCTAGGTATACTAAAAGCTGGTGGAGTTTATGTGCCTATAGATCCAGAATATCCTCAAGATAGAATCGATTATATGGTCAATGATTCTCAAACGGATTTTATCATTTGTACGAAGCCATATGTTGATTTATTTGATCAGTCAAAAAATATTATTGCAATTGATGAAGATTGGGATACAATAATTTCGTTACCAGTTTCTAATCCGGCAATAGACATCGACCCAAATAATTTGATGTACATTATTTATACATCAGGTTCAACTGGAAAACCAAAAGGCGTTTTAATAGAGCATCTGAATGTAGTTCGCTTATTCAAAACAGAAAAACAATTGTTTGATTTTAACTCAGATGATGTTTGGACATTCTTTCACTCGTTCTGCTTTGATTTTTCTGTATGGGAAATGTATGGAGCCTTATTATTTGGAGGAAAACTTGTCATCGTTTCTAAGAGTACTGCAAAAGATTCGACTGCTTTTTGTAATGTGCTAGAGAAAGAAGGTGTAACCGTTTTAAACCAAACGCCAAGTGCTTTTTATGTATTACAAGATACGTTTTTAAGTGAAAAAAGAAATGCTTCTCTGCGATATATCATTTTTGGAGGTTCTGCTTTACAGCCTAATTACCTAAGAGAGTGGAAGTCTAACTTTCCAAATTGTAAGCTAATCAACATGTATGGTATAACAGAAACTACGGTACACGTAACGTATAAAGAAATAGAAGAGGAAGAAATAGAAAATGGAATAAGTAATATCGGTAAAGCAATTCCAACACTTAAATGTTACATTCTTGATGAAAATAAGTCGTTGCAACCTGTAGGTGTAACTGGAGAAATCTACGTTGAAGGTGCAGGCTTAGCTAGAGGATATCTGAATAGAGAAACTTTGACAAAAGAGCGTTTTATTGCTAATCCAATAGACCCTACTAAAGGACCTCTTTATAAAACAGGAGACTTAGCAAGGTGGTTGCATAATGGCGATTTAGAATATCAAGGAAGAATAGATGATCAAGTAAAAATAAGAGGCTATAGAATTGAGTTGGGAGAAATAGAGCATGTATTATCTACGATGGATAATGTGCTTCAATGTGTCGTGTTAGCTCAATCAGATGGTACTGGGAACAAACAGTTGGTTGCCTATGTAGTGCCTGAAGGAAATTTTGATACAAAGTCTACTAGAGTTTCATTAGAAGACAAGTTGCCTTCTTATATGATACCTCAATTTTTTGTGGAACTAGAAAGATTTCCACTTACTGTAAATGGCAAAGTAAATAAAAAGAAACTTCCAAAACCTGACTTGACTAAGCTCGTCGAGAATGACTATGTAGCTGCTCAAACAAGAGTTCAAAAGGATTTAGCAGTAGTCTGGAGTGAGATTTTGGGTTTAGAAAAAATCGGTATTCACGATAACTTCTTTGAAGTTGGAGGAGATTCAATTAAAGCGATACAACTCGTAAGTAGAGCAAAACAAAGCGGCTTATATTTCAAAGTAAAAGATATTTTTAGTTATCAAACAATTGCCAAAATTAGTGAACACTTACAGCAAAGTAAAGAGATCTTAGTTGAAGAGGGTGAGTTAAAAGGCGGACTAGGATTGCTACCAATTCAACATCTGTTTTTTGAGTCAAACTACTCAAACTTCAATCACTTTAATCAGTCGGTACTTCTAGAAATAGATAAAACGGTTTCTAGCGAAACCTTACTAAAAGCAATTAATTTATTATCACAACAACACGATGCACTTAGGCTAACTTATCATGTAATTGACGGTCAAGCTCCAATTCAATATTATGGAGATAGTCAAGCAATCCTTGAACAAGCATTTGTCAAAAATCAAGGTGATATCACAAAAGTATGTACGAAGACTCAAAGTAATTTAGATATTACAACAGGAGAAGTAGTCAAGTTTGTGTTGATAAATACACCAAAAGAACAAGAGAATAATAGATTTTTTATTGTAGCTCACCACTTAGTAATTGATGGAGTTTCGTGGAGAATCATGCTTGAAGATTTACAGGAGATCGTATTAAATTTGGAAAAAAACAAAGAGCCTGTTTTAAAGTCAAAAACGACTTCTTATCGACAATGGCAAGAAAAATTGGAGGCTTACAGCAATAGCGAAACGCTACAATCAGAGACAAATTATTGGTCTGATGTATTGCGTTCATCTCAGTCAATCAAGCAAGATAAAGCCTATATAGGAAATACAAGTTACGGCGAAACGGCTTTTTATACGAATGCGTTAAATCATGAAGATACTCGTAGCTTACTCAAAGAAATACATCATGCATACGGAACCAAAATAAATGATGTTCTACTAAGTGCACTTGCGATGACTTTGTGCAAATGGCTAGATAAAAAAGAAGTGGTTATTGGTTTGGAAGGACATGGAAGAGAAGAGTTGTTTGATGATGTAGATTTAAGTAACACGATAGGTTGGTTCACTAGTATATATCCTGTACGCTTATCTCTTACAGATCAATCAATGGAGCTTTCTTCCTTGTTAATGAATACGAAAGAGATGTTGCGTAATGTTCCTAACAAAGGAATTGGGTATGGTATTTTACGTTACTTGTTGAACACTCAAGAAAACGAAGAAACGATAAACACTCGATTTGATGAAATCGTATTTAATTATCTAGGTAGCTTCGACACAACTTTACCAGAAGGTACGCTATTTGGTTTTGCTTCAGAAGAAAAAGGACCTGATGTAGCTTTGACAAATATCAATCCTAATAAGATTGCTATAAATAGTTTGATTACTAAAGGTGAATTAGTATTAACCTGGAGTTATGATACCAATCGTTTTGATGATGCTACAATTTCTTTATTGGCAGATGAATACGTAGAAAATTTAAAAAGAATAAGTGAACATTGTAAGGAAATAAAAACACCTGTAAAAACACCATCGGACTTTGGACTACCTGCACTGATCGACTCAACTCGTCTACAAGCGTTTATGACAGACGCTTCGCACCAGTCAGTTGAAGATATTTATCCATTGAGTCCACTCCAAGAGGGACTGCTATTTCATGGTTTGTATAGCGATTCGGATGCTTATGTCGTTCAGTTTAGTCTAGATTTTATTGATGGCTTAGATGTTGATATCTTTAAACAATGTTGGAGTTATTTATTTGAGCAACACACTATTCTTCGAACAAGTTTTAACAGTGAATATTTTGATATTCCTGTACAGTGTGTGCATAAGCAAGTAGAAGTACCTGTCGATGTAATAGATTTTAAAAATCTAAAAGGAGAACAACTAGATGATGAATTATCTGTTTTCTTAGAAGAAAATAAGTCTATAGCATTTGATTTCAGTACAGCACCTTTGCTACGTTTTGTAATTATCCAATTACCAAACAATAAAGTAAAGTTAGTACTTAGGAGTCACCATATTTTATGGGATGGTTGGTCTTTCTCCTCATTGATGAATTCTTTCTTGACATGTTATACCGCAATAGCAAATGGTCAACCAATACCAACAATTCAAAAAGATAATTATGGTGATTTGGTTCGATCTATTGCTCAAAAGAATAATGTAAAGTCAGCATCTTTTTGGAAAGAATATTTATCTGATGTAACATCTCCAAGTTTCTTACCATTTGTAAAAGAAGAAACGAGTCGCAATAAACTTTTTGGAAATACAACAGATAGTTTAGTTATTGAAAAAGATCTAGCAAAAGACATTTTTAAATTTGCTAAAAAACATCACCTTACAGTAAATTCAATTATTCAAGGTGTATGGGCTTATTTACTATCCAAGTATTCTAACCAAGAAACAGTCATGTTTGGCGTCACAATTTCTGGAAGAAGTGCTGCTATAGAAAGGATTGAAGATAGAGTTGGATTGTACATCAATACTATTCCGCTATGTACCCAAATAGAGCAAGAAAGAAGTTTGGTTGATTGGCTAAGCGATTTGCAAACTAACCATACAACTGGTAGAGAAGAATATGGTCACTTAGCATTAAGTGATATACAAGCGTTTACAAAAATTCAAGGATGGCTGTTTGACACCTTGATTGTTTTTGAAAACTATCCAATCGACGAATCTACCTTACAATCAATAGATACCTTATCTATTGAAAATATCGATATCGAAGAGTATACGAATTATGTCTTGAGTTTATTAGTATCTGAAACAGGAGATGATCTGAAAATAAAATTCATCTATAACGATCAGTTACTAGAGCAACAGACAGTAATAGATATTCAACAACACATCGTCGTTTTACTAAAGAGTTTGATTAGTCGTAATGTTGAGAGAGTAGGGGAATTGAATTACATTGGAGCGGAAGAACGGTGCCAATTGTTGGGAGAGTTTAATACCACCTCACTCGAATATCCTAAAGAGGAAACGGTTTTAGATACCTTCCAAAAACAATTTGAAGCAAGACCAAACAACATAGCTGTAGAGTACAACAACAAAAGTATTAGCTACAAAGAATTAGAGGAACAAACGAACCAGTTGGCTAGCTACTTAATGTTGAATGGTGTTGAAAAAGGAAGCATAGTACCTATTTGTTTAGAACGCTCTTCAGATATGGTAATAGCTATTCTAGCAATATTAAAAACTGGAGCAGCTTATTTGCCAATTGATCCAACTTGTCCAAAAGAACGTTTTCAGTTTATCTTGGATGATGTAGAGGCTCAATTGATCCTAAGTCAATCATCATTTAAGACAGTTGTTGCCGATTTAGATAGAACGCTCAACACTATTTATCTAGATGATGCAAAAGAAACAATTGATGTACAACCGTCTTTTGATTTACAGACAGAAGTAGAACCAAATGATTTAGCTTATTTGATCTATACTTCTGGAACAACAGGAAAGCCCAAAGGAGTAATGGTTGCTCACCATTCTTTAAATGCTTTACTAGCAACGATGGAAAATAATTATCCACTTTCAACAGCGGATAAACTAATGCTAAAAACGAATTATACATTTGATGTTTCAGTGTATGAACTTTTTGGTTGGATAAAGCCTGGAGCTAGTTTGGTAGTATTGCCACCAGAGTTAGAAAAAGATACAGTTGAGTTTGTCGCATTTATCGAAGAAAAAGAAATTACACATATCGCTCTAGTGCCTTCTTTATTTTCTGTAATGCTTGGGTATTTAGAATTACAACTTAATAGTGAACTGCTAAGAAATGTTAAGTATTTAATGTTGGCAGGTGAAGCGCTTCCACTTGAATTAGTGAATCGCTATCGTCAACTAAAATTAGAAGGAACCTTAGCCAATATCTATGGACCAACGGAGGCAACTATTTACAGTAGCCACTATAAGTTTAATTTTGAAAATGGAGATTATACTTCGGTGCCAATTGGGAAACCACTAGATAATGTAGAGTTATACATTTTAGATGATGCACTTTCTTTAGTGCCAGTAGGAGTGATTGGAGAGTTGTTTATTGCTGGAGATTTATTGTCAAAAGGATATTTAAATAGACCAGAACTCAATAAACAGAAATTCCTTCCTAATCCATTTTATCAATCTGGTGATGCTCAAATGTACAGAACAGGTGATTTAGTAAAGTGGATGCCAGATGGAAACATTGCTTTTGTCGGAAGAAAAGATCATCAGGTAAAAATTAGAGGTTATAGAATAGAGCTTGGTGATATCGAAGCGAAGTTAGGCGAAGTTGAAGGCGTTCAACAAGGGGTGGTATTAGCAAAAGGAACCTCAGATGGCGATAAGCGTTTAGTGGCTTATGTTATTCCTGAAGAAGGATTCGACAAAGAGACTACTATTGTAAAGATGAAAGAAAAACTTCCATCATACATGGTACCTCAACTATATGTTGAATTAGAAACTTTTCCACTCAATCCTAGCGGAAAAATTGATAGGAAAGCGTTACCAGAACCAGACGATTCAGCTTTTGTAAAGAGTGCATATGTTGCTGCCGAAACAGAAACTGCAAAAGCATTAGTTACAATATGGCAAGATATTTTGGACGTTAAAAAAGTATCCTTACAAGATAACTTTTTTGCATTAGGAGGTCATTCATTATTGGCTATTCGATTGATCAATAATATAAAAGCAACATTTGGTCAAAAACTAAATGTAAAAGATATTTTTGTTCATCCTACATTAGAAGAGTTAGCCAATTATATTGATGATGTTCAAGCATCAAAAGTAACAACGATAGAAATAAAAGAACGACCAGAGTTTATTCCATTATCGCTTAATCAAGAGCGCTTATGGTTTATCGATCAAATGGGAGATAGTACACAATACCATATTCCACTTGTAGTAGAAGTAAAAGGGGCTTTAAATGTAGAAGCGATGCAATATGCTTTTAATCAAGTAATTGCTCGTCACGAAATACTAAGAACCAATATTCTCACGAAAGATGATAAACCATATCAAAGAATAAATGAAAAAACTAATTTTACGATAAGTCAATTTAAGGTTGAAAACAATCCTATTCGTGTAAACCAAATCGTTAAGGAAGAAATTCATAAGCCGTTTGACTTAAAGAAAGATTATATGCTAAGAGTAAGCTTAATCAAGCTTGCTGATGCTGAAGCGGTCTTCGTATTAGTCTTACATCATATTGCAGGAGATGGTTGGTCAATGCCTATTTTACTGAATGAGTTGAACCAATTCTACAATGCGTATCATCAAAACGAAACACTAGAATTAAAACCTCTAGCGATTCAATATGCTGATTATGCAATTTGGCAACAAGAATTTTTTGACGAAACGAAGCAAGAACAAAAAGTTGAATACTGGGAAAAACAATTAGAAGGATGTACACCGCTTAATCTTCCAACTGATTTTGTTCGACCTCCTATTCAAAGTACAAAAGGTAACGAGTATACGTTTACAATTGACAAAGAGGTTACCAGTCAGTTAAATCAAATTTCTAACTATAAAGGAACAACATTATTTGTAACACTATTGGCTGCTTACAAAGTTTTTCTTTACAAGTATAGTGGACAAAAAGATATAACTGTTGGTACACCAGTCGTAAACAGAGAGCAAGCAGATATAGACCAGCTAATTGGATTTTTTGCCAATACGGTGGTGATACGATCGCTCTTAGACGGCACCTTACCTTTTGACGAATTGTTAGATAACTTAAAGGCTACGACTATAGAAGCTTTCCAACATCAAGATGCTCCGTTTCATCGAATTGTTGAGCGTGTTGATAAGTATAGAGATCAAAGTCGTACTCCTTTGTTTCAAACAATGTTTGAGCTTCAGTATGACGATACATTTAATGATTTGAGTTTTGGTGAAGCTTCTATGTCGTCTATCATGCATCAACAAGATAGAGCACAGTTCGATTTGATGTTTAGTGTTTTTGAAGTAGAAGATACCTTAAAAGTTAAAGTTCAATATTGTACAGACTTATTTATGTTTAGTACTATTCAACGAATGACAGAGAACTTTAAAGTTTTACTTGCTTCTTTATCTCAAAACGCTAAGGCTAAAATCGCTGATCTTGCAATTATTACAAAGGCAGAAAGTAATCAACTCCTAACCGAATTTAACGGACCTAAAGTAAACTACTCACAAGACGTTACTTATCTCGATCTATTCGAAGAACAAGTGAAAAATCGTCCCGATGCAGTAGCTTATGTTGCAGGAGACGAAATGATTACTTACAGCGATTTGGATAAACGTTCTAATCAGATTGCTCGCTATTTAGAAGGTCGGAATATTCAAAAAGAAGATTTAGTTCCGATTTGTATGGATAGAGGAATCGATATGATGGTTGCAATAATAGGCGTATTAAAGTCTGGAGGAGCATTCGTTCAAATTGATACTACTTATCCAAAATCTAGAGCTGCTTATATCGTTGAAAATGTAGCTGCTACAGTCGTGTTAACAACGATGGAGCATCAACTATTATTCGAAAACTTTAGCGGAGCAATCATTGCAGTTGATCGAGTAAAATCAATGTTGAATGATATTTCTTCTGAACCGATAGAGAAAAAAATAAGTAATTCTAATCTGGCTTATGTGATCTACACTTCTGGTTCTACTGGAATGCCAAAGGGCGTTTTACTTAACCACGGAGGTATGCTGAATCATATGTACGGAATGATTGATGCGTTGAAGATGAATGTAAGTAGTCATATGGCGCAAACGGCATCTGTAAGTTTTGATATTTCTGTTTGGCAAATGCTTACACTTCCTATTATAGGAGGTAAGACAACGATCTATAGCAAAGCAGATATATTACAACCAGAAGAATTTCTCTCTAAAATAACAGAAGATAAAATTTCAGTACTAGAGTTAGTGCCAAGTTATATAGAAACCTTACTAGATATCTATGCTTTAGATAGAAAACCAGAAACGTTTTCGAAACTAAAGTATCTTCTTGTAACAGGTGAAGCCGTAAAGAAAAAATTAATAGAAAGATTTTTCAATGAATTTCCAAATCTGATATTAGTGAATGCTTACGGTCCTTCAGAAGCATCTGATGATATAACGCTTCATTTAATGGATAAAGCGCCTCACGGAGATACAGTACCTATTGGAAAACCTCTACAAAATGTAAATATCTACATCGTAGATACTTTTGGTAAGATTTGTCCTATTGGTGTACAAGGAGAACTTTGGGTTTCAGGAATCAATGTAGCACGTGGCTATTTAAATGATCCAGAAAAAACGGCTTCAGCATTCTGCAATGATCCATTTTCTGCTCAAGGACAACGACTTTACAAAACTGGAGATATTGCAAAATGGTTGCCTGATGGTACAATCGAATTTATTGATAGAAAAGATTATCAAGTAAAGATAAGAGGTCATAGAATTGAGCTGGGCGAAATCGAAAACCAATTGATGGAAACCAATAAGGTGAAACAAGCGGTTGTCTTAGCTCAAGTCAACGATACAGGCGATAAAGAATTAGTTGCATATTTAGTGCCACAAAATAATACAGAGAAAGGTGTTGTAAAGGAAATGCTAAAAGAAAAACTTCCAGAGTTTATGATTCCTGCAAGATTCCATTTCTTAGACGAGCTTCCACTCACTAAAAATGGTAAAATTGATAAGAAAGCATTACTCGAATTCAAGGAAGCTAAAGAAGAAAAAGAATTAGCTATAGCTCCTAGAAACGCAACGGAAGAAAAATTAGTTCAAATCTTTAAAGAAGTACTAGCGAGAAAAGAGGATGTTGGAATTCACGATAATTTCTTCGCAATAGGAGGGCAGTCACTTAAAGCTGTCATGCTTGTGTCGAGGATTAAAAATGAATTAGGGATAAGCATACAAATTAAAGATGTTTTTGCGACACCTACGATAGCTTCTCTTTCCGAAAAATTTAATCTGACAGATCAGCCACAAGAAGAGATTCCAATAGAGAAAGTGGAGAATGCTTCATCTTATGAAGTGTCTCATGCACAGAAGAGAATATGGATATCAGAACAGTTTAATAAATCGGAAGGCTCTTACAATATGCCAGATACATTTTTGTTTGAAGGAACATTGGATGTAGAAGCATTAAGAGAAACAGTAAAAGAACTATGTAAGCGTCATGAAAGTCTAAGAACGGTATTCGACTATCAGAACGGAGAAGTTACGCAACGCGTCATGGAGCTAGATCAGTCATCTTTTCAATTAGATGTAATAGATTGCGAAGGATTAACAAGTGGTGAATTAAACGAGCGAATCAGCAAAGTGATATGGCAGCCATTAAATCTTGAAAGCGGTCCGTTGTTCAAAATTGAAGTGATGAAGTTGGCAGAGAAGGAGTATCTATTAGTTTTTGTTATTCATCATATTATTGCAGACGGTTGGTCAACCGATATTATTTTCAAAGAATTAACACTGCTTTATGGTGCGTTGACTAAGAACGAAAGTAATCCTTTACAACCTCTAGAACTACAGTACAGAGATTTTTCTAGTTGGCAAAATAAGATGTTGTCTGAAGGTAAATACGAACAGCAAGAAAAGTATTGGCTGAATGTATTCAAAAAGCAAACAACTACTCTTGCTCTACCAGTAGAAAATGTCGATGAAAATATACGATCGTCGAAGTCAAAACATATCGTATATAAGATTCCTAAACTTTACGCTGATGCGATGAGAAGTATAGCAGCTCAAAAAGAAGTTAGTCTGTATATGTTAATGCTTGCTGTGGTCAAATATGGATTGTACAAAATTACAAACCAGACGGATATAACAATCGGAACGCCTGTTGCAGGAAGACGACAAAAATCCCTTGAAAATCTGGTAGGTTGTTTTATCAATACATTAGCTTTGAGAACAGTCTTTTCAAAGGATATGCTTTTTGATGAGTTGCTTAATGTTGTAAAGGGTAATGTATTAGAGGCTTTCGAAAATCAAGATTATCCATTCGATTTATTAGTCAATAAATTACCAAGAGACAAAGAAAAATCGAAACTGTTTAATGTTGGTTTTACATGGCACAACACAGTAGGATACAATGCTGATAAAGCTATCGAAGAACAAGCGTATACGATCAAACCTTACGGTTATGAAGTAGAAAGAGTAAAAGCTGATTTGTGGATATTCGGTTCCGAAAACGATGAGAACGAAATCGAATTGTCTATAGCTTATAACGATAGCTTATTTAAAGAAGAAACGATTATAAAAGTAAAAGAACTAATTGAAAATATTATAACCAATATATCTAGTCTTTTAATGGAGAAAATTGGTGATAATAAAATTACATTTAAGTATAAACGAATTCCGAAAAGTGTTAATAAAAGGGCTGCTTTAAGAAAAAAGAATCTTGAAAAATTCTTTATAAAAAAGTAAAAGCTAGCTCGTTTTTAAACAACTTCTATAAAAGAACTATAACTTATTTAAGAATTGTTTTTGATTTAGTATGTTTTAATTTAGCTGCTGTTTAGAAGGTGGCACTAATCATGTGCCACCTCTTGCTAAATTTTTCTTTACAGTACATTTAACAAATCCACATTATACTTTTTAGATAACGAACGAAAGAATCCATTTTTCTTTTGCAGAAAACTATTGTCTGTTAACATTGACAATACCTAAAACCTATTCTTCATAAATAGATGAATTCAACTATGAATAACTTACATATGAGCCAGACAGATTTATTAGAACCTAAAGTCAATGGTGGTTTTTTATCTTGTGACACAGGAATGAACCACTCAATATTAATGAGTATCAAAGGAGACTTAGATATTTCCTTGCTTAAAGAGTTGATTGGAGGGATCTCTAATCGTCATGAAAGTTTAATAAGCTCTCAAACAAAAGATCAAGATGCTGATCTTTTAAATCAGTTGGTTACAAATAATAGTGCAGCTGTTATCCATGAAATATTGGTTAAAGAAAATATGAAAGATGTAGATCCTTACGTACAAGGATATTTCAAGAAAATTTCTACAAGTGTAGAAATTAAACATTCCCTTGAAGCTACTCTTTTAACCATTGAAAATAGGAATGCACATTATTTGATTTTGAGTATTCCTTCAGCTTTAGGTGACCAAGCTACATTGGTGAATATTTATAACGAGTTATTAGATGGTCTTAGTAGAGGCTATCTGGAGAATAACGAAGTTTTTCAATTTAGTCAATATGCTTCTTGGAGAAACTCATTATTAGAAGAAGGTGATGAGGCTGCCGAAAAGTTTTTTGATGTAGATGTAGAAAATATAACTAAAGCTCCTTTTCAAGCAGTTGAAGTAGGTAATGAAATAAAAAAGCAAAGCAGAAAAGAAAATATACTCAATAAGAAATTAACAAAAAAAATCAGTCAATATTGTACTGAAAATAATTGTACTGAAGAGGAGTTTTTATTGAGTTGTTGGATGGTCTTAATGTACCGATTAAAAAGAGAAACAAATCTTACCATAGGTAAAGTAGAATCTTTAAGAAGTTATGAAGAGTTTGAAAAAATAAATGGCCCTATATCAAAAGTTATTCCTCTTGCTGTTAAAGTATCTGAAGAAGATAACATAAACGACCTTATTCAGTTTGTGCAAGAATACACCGAAGCTGCAAGAGATTTTCAAGACTATTATGACAACAAAAGATATAGCTCTGAAAGTGAAAACGATCTTGTATTTCCGATAGGATTCAACTATTGGGATCTAAGTGATAGCGCTGCTTCGGTAAGAGATTGTGATATCAAAATCACAAAAGCTTCTAGTAGACCTAATCGTTTTGTTCTAGATGTATTAGTTGTAAAATATCAGAATAAAATGGTTGTTACTATTGCTGGAGAAGAAGTAAATGTAGCAGAAGATACGATTCCTTTTCTTTCAAATAGCTTTAACAACTTAATTGAAAATATTGTAAAAGGAAGAACTAAAATTTCCGAACTATGTGAAGTAAATAGCGTCGAAAGAGATTTATTGCTAAATGTATTTAACCAAGAAGTAGAAGAACAAACTAGTCAGCTTAATATTGTAGAACGTTTTGAATCTGTAGTAAAAAAACATCCAGAAAAAACAGCTATAAAATTAGGAACGGAAACGATAAGTTATCAATCCTTAAATGAACAAGTAAATCGAATAGCAAACTATTTAACAAAGATATGCTCTGTTACGATAGGCGATTGTGTAGCTATTCAAATGAATAGAAGTATCAACCAGGTAGCTTCTATATTAGCAGTGTTGAAAGTGGGAGCACATTATTTACCTGTAGATAGTTACTTGCCAGCTAAACGCTTGGAGTATATACTGGAAGATAGTGGTGCAAAATTACTAATGCATGATATCGATGCAACATCACCTTCAACAACAACCAAATGTGTATCAATCGAAAAAGAACAAATAATAGTTTCATTGTGCAAAAACACATTTGATACACCTGAATTTGATATCGATAATGGTTGTTATATTATCTACACTTCTGGTTCTACAGGAAACCCTAAAGGTGTAAGAATATCGCATGGAAACTTAGCAAATTATTTAGATTGGTTAGTCGATGCATATGATATAACAGAAGAGGATGCTACCATCATGCTTTCTTCTGTTGCTTTTGACTTGGGGTATACGGCATTCTGGTCGGCAATAACAACAGGGGCAACACTACACCTTCAAAAACCAAATCGTTTTGTAGATGTCGAAGAACTAGTAGAAAATTTGCGTTCAGAAAAAATCACTTACCTAAAACTGACTCCTTCGCACTTTAGGCTATTAGTCACAGATAAGGGGTTTGAACAATCAATTCAAGAATTTGATTTGAGGCTAATATTTACTGGTGGTGAAAAAATTATAACGGAAAGTATCCGAACTTATTTAGAGTTAGATAATACCTGTACGATTATCAACCATTATGGTCCTACGGAAACAACAATAGGTACGGTAGTTAAAAATATTACAAGTACTTCATTAGATACATTTGAAAAATTTCCAGTAATCGGGAAAGTAATTTCGAATAACAAAACTTACATAGTCGATGAGTCAAACTCTCTAGTACCAATAGGAGCAGAAGGAGAATTATGTGTTGCTGGAAATGGACTGTCTGAAGGCTATGTTAATTTAGAAGATTTAACAAAACGTTCGTTTATTGATAATCCATTTTGTGAAGGAGAGAAATTATATAAAACGGGAGATTTGGTGAAACGTTTGCCAAATGGTGATATCGACTTTATCGGAAGAAAAGACAAACAAGTAAAAGTAAATGGCTTTAGAGTAGAGCTAGGTGCTATCGAAAGTGTTCTTATTAATATCGAAGAGATTAAACAAGCAGTTGTATTAATTCAAGATGTGGGAGCAAGTAAGCAACTCACTGCTTTTTATACGGCAGCGAATGAAGTATCTGAAAAAGAAATAAAAGAGCAACTCTCAATAAGGTTACCTCATTACATGGTGCCTTTGACTTATAATCATATCGACTTGATTCCGCTTACACCTAATGGTAAAGTTGATAAAAAGACTTTATTGAATGGTCTCACAGTTGAAGCTGAAAATGTTACTGTAGCAGATGATACAATGTCTGAAAAAGAAACATTAGTTGCAGACGCTTGGAAACAACTTTTTGAGAAAGATACAATAGCACTTTCTGATGATTTCTTTCGCTTAGGCGGAGATTCGATAAAAGCGATACAGATGACGTCTCGCTTAAGAGAAGTAGGATTTCAAATACATATTTATGATATTTTCGAATATCCAAAATTGAAAGATCTTGTAGCAAATATTTCTATAGCAGCAGAGCCTTCTACCGTCAAGAAGCCTCGTGAAAAGAAAGCCGTTGTAACTCCAATTCAAAAGAGATTTTTAGAAACAGATTTGGGTAACTTAAATTACTTCAATCAATCAGTTACACTTGAAGGACAATTTGAACCTACAATGGTTCAGGAAATATGTAAAGCCTTAACGGATCATCATGATGCCTTACAATCCGTCTTTGTCAGAGAAGAAGGTCAGTGGCAACAAAAAATTAAATCTTTTAATGAGTTTGAAGTAAAAGTTGTTGAAACGGATGAAACGACATCGAAAGAAGAATTGGATGCAATTGTCAATAAATTACAAGCAAGTATTGATATTGAAAACGGACCACTGATTAAAGTGATGTTGATAAAAGGAACAAACTCTAAAGATAAGTTAGTGATGATTATTCATCACCTTATTGTAGATGGCGTTTCTTGGAGAATTATTTTAGAAGATTTACAAACGCTATTGAACCAATACAAGGAAGGCAATGAATTAAAATTGACTCGTAAAACAGACTCGTTTTTGAATTGGTCAAATAGTCTTGCTGAATATGCTCAATCAGATACACTAAAGAATGAATTAGCGTATTGGAAAGAAATTGAAAAGGAGCAATTAACACTTGGAGATAATGATCAAAGAGCGCTTGTTGGAGAAGTCAAGAGTACAGACATTGCCTTTACAAAAGGTCAAACGTTAGACTTATTGGAAAAAGTAGGAGATGCTTATCATACCGAAATAAACGACTTGTTATTAGCTGCTTTGGCAGATGCATTTAGCCAACATTTTGGATCAACCAAAACACTACTAGCGTTGGAAGGGCATGGTAGAGAAGAGATTATAGATAGCATTGATACGACAAGAACGATTGGCTGGTTTACAAGTATATTCCCAATTGTATTAGATGCTAAAAATGCTAATGATACAGAAAAATTAATTGTTGAAACAAAAGAATCATTAAGACAAATTCCTAATAAAGGAGTTGGTTATGGTATCTTGAAGTATTTAGCTGAAGAAGATTTACATACGTCCCCTCAAATTTCTTTTAATTATTTAGGTCAACTTTCTACTACTAAAACAGAAGGTGATTATGCATTATCTGCTGAAATGTATGGCGAAAATATTGATCCAAATAGAAAAGAGTTTTTCAGTTTATCAGTTACAGGAATCATAAGAGATCAAAAATTGTATTTCGACTTTCAATACGATGACTCCTTATTTGATGATGATGCAATTAGTAAACTTGCTGCAACATATAAGAAGTCATTGTTGAAAGTAGTCGCTCATTGTAAAACACAAGAAGAACAGCTTCTAACACCATCAGATTGTCTGTATAAAGGATTGAGTTTTGACGTACTGAAAAAATTGCAAAATCAATACCCAGTAGAAGATGTCTATCGCTTATCACCTTTACAAGAAGGGATTTTATTTGATGTTGTTCGAGAGAAAGATTATGACCCCTATTTTAGACAAGTATCTTATACAGTAGAAGGTGATCTAAATGTAGGACATGTGGAGTCAGCTTTCAATATGTTACTAGAGCAGCATGATATTCTAAGAGCCAACTTCAATAGGTTTGATGCGGAAGAGCCATTTCAAATAATTTCTAAGGAGAAAAAAATTGAATTTATTTATTTTGACTTTGAAGGCAAACCAGAACAACAAGACTTATTGGAGGAATACAAGAAGGAAGATGAATATGCCAAATTTGACTTAGAACAAGGCGCATTAATGCGAGTAACAGTCATACGCATGTCAGAGAATGTTTATGAACTTATTTGGAGTTATCATCATATCGTATTGGATGGTTTATGTCTTCCAATTTTGACGGAGGAATTTCTAACTTTTTATAATATTCTTTTAACAGGAACTAAAAAGGAATTCCCTAGCCCAACACGATTCAAAAAATATATTGAATGGTTGGAACAAACAAATATTGATGAAGCAAAAGATTATTGGAATGATTGTATCAAAGGATATAGTCAAGTCGCTAATCTTCCTGAGCAAAGAAACGCTAAATTCGATAAAAACGAAACAGAGGATATTGGTATCCAAATTGATAGCGAGCAAACAAAAGCAATTATTGAGTTCGCTTCCAATAATGGAATTACGCTAAGTACGCTTTTACAAACTACTTGGGGAATTCTATTAGGGTATTATAGTGATTTGTCAGATACTTTATTTGGAAGAGTCATCTCAGGAAGACCGCCCGAAATACCTAATATCGATAGTATGATAGGAATGTTTATCAATACCGTACCTACTAGAGTGCAATTTGATAAGCAAACATCTTTTGTTGAATTAAGTCAACAAATACAGCAACAAATAATTCAAGGAAATGACTTTTCGCATATTCAGTTAGCGGATATACTTTCTACGAATCCTTTAGGTAATAATTTGTTCAATCATATTTTAGATATTCGAAACTTCGGTACGAAAGATCCTGATGAACTTTTGAAAAATAATGACATAGGAATCAAAGTATTTAATGAATCTAATTTTGAACCACCATCTATATATGATTTATTAATTACGATTGTACAAACGAATGAAATTTACTTTCAGTATACCTATAAAAAATCAGTTTACGAAAGAGAATTTATCGAAGACTTAGGGAGAAGATTTGCTGCTGTTATTAATCAGATAGTTCTTAATCCTACAATTAAAATTGAAGAGATAGATTTTATTTCTACAGAAGAACAAAAGAACTTACTAGCATTCAATGAAGAAGGAGATTTCAGAGGCTTAGATAAAACGTATGTTGACTATTTCGTAGAGCAAGCCAAGAAGACACCAAGTAACATTGCAGTGAAATGTGGCGACGAAAAATTGACCTACGCTCAATTAGATGAAAGGACAAATCAATTAGCCAATCTATTAGTTGCAAGAGGTGTTGCGAATAATCATACCGTTGGTGTATTATGCGAAAGGTCAATTGAAATGCTTGTAAGTATAATTGGTGTTTTGAAAGCAGGTGGAGCATTTATTTTACTAGATCCTTCGCATCCTGTTAATAGAACTGCATTTATTCTGAAGCAAAGTAATACTTATGTCTTATTGTCCAATTATGCAGCATTTAACGATTGGGGAGCGATAACAGAAAAACTCTCAGCAGAAACGGCAATAGAAAGCTGCATCTTTTTTGATGATCCAACAAGTGAGTATAACAATGGTGATGCATCGAATGATGGAAGTACCATTAGTATGTTCTTTAAGAAAGATTTATTATCTGCTTCTACTGCACAACCACAAGTAGAAACACACCCGAGAGATCGAAGTTATGTTTGTTTTACTTCAGGTTCGACAGGTTTGCCTAAAGGTGCAATTAATGAAAATATTGGTTTTCTCAACCATAGTTTCTTAATGATAGACTATCTAAATATTAATGAGAAGAGTGTAGTTGCTCAAACTGCTCCTCAAAGTTTTGATATTTCTATTTGGCAGTTTACAACGGCATTGCTAACGGGAGCTAGTATCGTGATTTATAAACAAGACGTTGTATTGAATCCATATGACTTAATGCAGCAAATGAAGAAGGATAATGTAAGTATTATTCAGTGGGTGCCATCATACCTGTCACTCATTTTGGAACAGACCGAACAGCATCCAGATGAAGAGTTTTTCGACAAAGTAGAATTTCTACTTCTTGGAGGAGAAACGGTAAAACCAAAATTAGTAAACCAATGGTTTAAACACTATCCTGATACCTTACTTATCAATAACTATGGTACAGCCGAAGTGTCAGACGATACAACCATTAACGTTATTTCTAAAGAAGATGAACTTGACAATACAGTTTCTATTGGTAAACCAATGAAAAATGTAAGTGTGTATATCTTAGATGAAAACATGGAATTATGTCCAGTTGGAAAATACGGTGATATATATGTGTCAGGTGTTGCAGTGGGGCAAGGTTATATCGGAAACGAAGAATTAACTGCTAAGTCTTTCATAAAAGATCCATTCTTAAATGATGGAACTCGAATGTATAAAACAGGTGATTTAGGAAAATGGAATTTTGACGGTACACTCGAGTTTGGAGGTCGAAGAGATTATCAAGTAAAAGTAAGAGGACAGCGAGTAGAACTTGGAGAAATCGAAGCCTTTTTCTGTAATCAATCTGAGGTTAAAGAAGCTGTTGTTATTGATGTCGTTGATGAAAATGGCGATAAGTTTTTAGTAGGATTTATTGTTCCTGATAATTCGGATCAATTTGATATGGCTGCTTTTTGGCAACTTATAGGTGATGGTTTGCCAGGCTACATGGTGCCTTCAGTAATTCATAACATAGACCAAATACCTACTACGCCAAACGGAAAAACAGATCGTAAAGAATTGTTGAAGTTAGCGAATAAAAAAGACGAGACTGTTGATGAACCTGAAAATACTACTGCGGTAGAATTGACAGAAACGGAAGAAGCATTATCAACTATTTGGAAAGAAATTTTAGGCATCAATACGATTCAAATAAATGACAACTTTTTCGATAAAGGTGGTCATTCATTAAAAGGTATTCGATTGATATCTATGGTCTTTCAAAAATTGAATATCAAGTTAGAAATCCGAGACATTTTTGCTTGTCCTACTATTGCTCAGATGGCTCAAAAAATTGATGCACTGAAAAATATAGATGCTACTACTTCTGACGACGAAACAATTGGCTCTGTTACAATTTAAATTACACTAAAACCAAATACTAGTAGTACGCTAAACCATAAGTTTCGATATATAAAGATGTATCGGAATTTATGGCTTGATGCAGTAAGTAAGTGCTTGGACAGTCATAAAAATGTAAGTTATTTTAGTTTAAGCACTTATACCTATTCATACTAAAGAAACTATTTTGAAATTATTGAATGATTTTAAAGCAGTTTCTAAAATCAATCAATCGTTTAAAATACTCAAAAATGCAAGAAATATTATCAAAACTTCAAGAGTTGGACTTAAAGCTTCAACTAAAAGGGGATTCATTAGAAGTTATAGGAAAAAAAGAACGTCTTACACCAGAACTTATTCAGGAAGTGAGAACATATAAAGAAGAGCTTATTAACTTCTTGAAAAAGAATAAGAAAGAAGTTTATAAAAGTATTTCTAAAGTTGAAGAACAACCATTTTATCCTGCTTCTTATGCTCAAAAGCAATTGTGGTTATTGAATGAATTGAACGGAGCAGAATCTGCTTATCATATAAATGGTGTTTTTCTTATTGAAGGAACGTTTGATGTTGAGGTACTACAACATTCTTTTTTAGAGCTGATCAAAAGACATGAAAGTTTAAGAACTTCTTTTAGAAAAGAAAATGAAGAACCTGTTCAGGTTGTACATCCAATAAGTGATATAAACTTTGAAGTTGAACAATCAGATTGGGATGAAGAAGATCTTGATTTCGCTAAAATGGCACTTATGGCGGAAGCAAAAGATCCGTTCAATTTGGAATGTCCTCCATTATTGAGAGCGGAACTTGTAACGACCAAAGAAGACAAAAAAATATTGTCATTAACCTTGCATCATATCATCGCTGATGGATGGTCAATGGAGGTTTTGATGAGTGAGTTGATTACAATCTATATTCGAATGACTCAAGGAGAATATACACCAGCTCAACCATTAGAAATCCAATATAAAGATTATGCCGCTTGGCAAGAGCAGCAACTTTCTGCTGAATTAGTAGAAGAGCATAAGTCTTTTTGGATGGAAACCTTAGCAGGAGAATTACCAGTAGTCGAAAGACTAAATGATTTTAAACGACCAGATGTAAAAACCTATAATGGCGAAACCAAACGCTTCGTAATAGAGGCTGATCTATTCCAAGGTCTGAAAGAAATTACGAAAAAAAATCAGACAACTTTATTTATGTCTTTGATGGCAATGGTGAATACGCTATTGTTTAAATATACTGGTCAAAAAGATTTGATTGTTGGTTCTCCGATGGCAGGTAGAGGACATGCTGATTTAGAAAAGCAAATTGGCTTTTATGTAAACATGTTGCCCTTCCGCACTGCAATAGATAGTAAGTCAACGTTCGAAGAGTTACTACAACAAATAAAGACAATGACCCTAAATGTTTACGATCATCAACTCTATCCATTTGATCAAATTGTAAATGATTTAAGAATCAAAAGAGATTCAAGTCGTTCTCCATTATTTGATATAGTAATGGCACTTCAAAATACAAGCATTAATACTAATGAAGGAGTAGAGTTGGAGAATGTAAAAGTAACGCCGATTCAACTCGATTTAGGAATTAGTAAATACGATATGCTTTTTGATTTCAGAGAAGCTGGCGATTTACTAGAATTAGGAATACAATATAATAGCGATTTATTTAGAGAAGAGAAGATTGAACAAATAGCACAACACTTTAAAAACCTGTTACAGTCAGTTGTAAACGAAGAAGAGAAAAGCCTTGCTCAATTGTCATTCTTAGGAACTGAAGAAATGACTCAGCTAAACAAAATTAGTAATGCAGATCCAGTTTTTTGTGAGCAAGAAAGTATTGTCGAAATTTTTGAACAACAGGTTGAAGCAAACCCAGATAAGATTGCTGTAGTTGCTCATGACGTAAAATTAAGTTATAAAGAACTCAACCAAAAGGCGAATCGATTAGCTCATTATTTGAGAAACAATTTTGAAATAAAACCAAATTCATTTATTGGGCTTCATTTCGATAGAAATGAAAAAATGATCGTTGGAATTCTTGCTGTATTAAAAGCAGGAGCAGGATATTTGCCTTTGGATGTTAATTATCCACTCAATAGAAAATTGTCTATCGTAAATGATTCTGGCATTAATATTATTCTTTGCGATTCTGTTATTGATCAAGCGGTTGCTGATTTGGCTTCACCAATAGAAGTAGATCAAATCATTGACCAGGAAGAGGTATGCACAGAAAACCTAAGTCGCTCAGAAAATACGAATGCGTATGTCATGTTTACTTCAGGAACAACAGGAAATCCTAAAGGGGTAGTTATCAAACAAAAATCTGTAGTAGGATTTATCCAAACAACAGAACATTTTAATTTTAGTGAAACTACAAACTCTGTTCTTATACCAAGTTATTCTTTTGACGGCTCTATCTACGATATATTTGGCACCTTACTAAATGGAGGAACGCTTTTTATCCCTACAATGGGGACAATAACTTCTTACCATAAAATGGGAGAATATATTACAGGCAATGAAATTAATAACATGTTTATCTCAACAGCTTATTTTAATATGCTTGTTGAAGCACTTCCTTCGTTCTCAAAAATGAACGGAACAGTGATTTTTGGCGGAGAAGCTGCATCACCTAAACATGTTAAAGCTTGCTTGAAAAATGCTGCACCTTCATTTCGATTATTAAATGCTTATGGTCCTACAGAGTGTACAGTCTTTACGACCTTATTATCAATTACAGATCCTAATCAAGAGATTACTATTGGTCGTCCACTAGAACAAAGTAGCGTATTTATTCTAGATGATCATCTTAATCAGGTTCCTGTTGGTGTAACGGGCGAAATCTATGTTGGAGGAAACGGGTTGGCATCGGGATATTTGAATAATAAGAAAACGACCGATGAAAAATTCATTAATCTAAACGGAAGAAGACTCTACAAAACAGGAGACGAAGCTCGTTGGACTGCCGAAGGAACTATTGCATTCGAAGGTCGAAAAGATAGACAAGTAAAAATTAGAGGATATCGAATAGAGTTAGAAGAAATTGAGGAAGCTTTGATGGCTACTGAAATGGTGAAAACAGCACTAATTGATATTCGATCTATTGCGGATGAAAATAAAATACTGACATGGGTCATAACAAAAGAAGCTGCAGATGTCGATTTGATAAAACAGTCGATACAAACAAAATTACCTTCTTATATGATACCTTATGCCATCATCAAAATAGAAGAGGTTCCACTTAATTCCAACGGGAAAGTTGACTACAAAGCACTTCCTAACGTAGACGAACATCTATTGGAAAATGATGGAATGACTGCACCTGAAACTAAAACCGAAAAATTATTAGCCGCTATCTGGGCTACTATTCTCGGTAAAGAAAATCCAACAACAGAAGATAATTTCTTTGAATTAGGAGGACATTCATTATTAGCGATTAAAATAATAGCAAGAGTTTTTGATGAATTAGAAGTGAGAATCGAACTCGAAGATATCTTTAAGCACCCGACCATTCGATCTTTAGCGGTTAAAATAGAAGAGAAAGAAAAACAACTTGTAGAAAACTCTAAAGCCGAAGATGTAGAAGAATTTATACTGTGAAAAAACTGTGCCCATAATTAAAAAATTAAACCATCGAAAATTCATTTCATAATAACACGAAGTATGGAACTAAGAGAATTTGTTAATGACCTAAGATCTCAAGGCGTTAATTTATCAATTGTTAACGAAGAATTAAAAGTAGCCTTTCCTAAAGGAAAATCATCTCCCGAATTATTACAACATTTGAGAAGCAATAAAGAAGAAATTTTGGCGCAGCTTAGGATGGAAGAAGGAAATGGTTTAGACGAAATTTTTGCAATAGAAGAACAGGAACATTATCCTGTTTCTTATGCTCAAAATAGAATGTGGGTTTTAGATCAATATGAAGAAAATCAGTACGTTTATAATGTCCCTCAAGCTTTTGCCGTAAAAGGCAAATTAGATATAGATAGTTTTAGCCAAGCTTATCTAGAGGTTATTGATCGACATGAAATTTTGAGAACAACCTTTGCTAAAGTAAATGGAGAGGTTCGTCAAAAAGTTGATCCATTAAACGATGAGCGATTCAAAATGGGGTATTTGGATTTAAGAGCTGAAACAAACGGAGAAGAACTGGCCCACCAAATTATTCTCAAAGAAAAGAAAACATTTTTCTCTTTAATAAATGGGCCTTTAGTAAAATCTAAACTTATCCATATTAATGAAGAGGAATTTATACTATTGCTTACAATGCATCATAGTGTAACGGATGGCTGGTCTTTTCAGACCTTCTATAAAGACTTACTAACAGCCTATAGTGCTTTTGCTAAAAATGAAAAACCAGCATTTGCTGATATTTCTATTCAGTATAAAGATTTTACTACTTGGCAAAGAAAAAATATTGAAGGAGCTCAAGGCAAAGAAGCCAAAGAATATTGGTTGTCAAAATTAGGAGGAGAACTACCTGTTTTAAGTTTGCCTACAGATCGAAAAAGACCAAATGTTTTTAGTTTTAAAGGAGCGCAACAACGATTCAAAGTAAGTAAAGAACTTACCAATAAAGCACTCCAACTTTCCAAGAAAGCAGGAGTTACTAATTTTATGTTCTTACTTTCTACATTAAAAGTGTTATTGTACAAGTATACAAAGCAAGGAGATGTTGTCGTTGGTACGCCAGTAGCTGGAAGAGGGAAGTTGGAATTGGAAAATCAGATTGGCTTGTATATGAATACATTGGCACTTAGATCCCAACTCAATGAAAATGATACTTTTCTTGAAGCCCTAGAAAAAGTAAGTCAAACAGCCTTTGAAGGTTTTAAATATCAAGAATATCCTTTTGATCATTTAGTAGATGATCTATCGCTCAAGAGAGACGTATCAAGATCGCCATTGTTTGATGTTATGATTACTGTTGCAGAAAATTATAATATCAATAAAGCATCTGAAAAAGGAGATTTATCTATTGAAAAAATAACAGGTATCCAAACGGTTGCAGAGTTTGATCTTACTGTTAGTTATACCGTAATGGAAGATGGCTTACAAGCTTCTTTTATTTACAATACAGACTTATTTGACGATTGGAGAATCGAGCAAATGTTTAGACATTATGAAACGCTACTAGATTCTATTATAGAAAATCCTGAAGCTTCTTTAAAAGAGTTAGCTATTGTTTCTGAAAATGAGTCAGATAAAATTTTGAACTCTTTCAATACAGAACTAGATCTTTCACGCATACAAGAAGAAAGTTATTTAGGTTGTTTTTATAATCAAGTTGATAAAAATCCAGATAGCATTGCTGTTACTTGTGATGGTAAAGAGCTTAGTTATTTGGAGTTAGATCAAGCATCGAGTAAAATTGCTAACTTATTAGTAGAGAAAGGGATTCAAAAAGATGATCTCGTAGCCATATTCTCAAATCGTTCGATTGAGATGTTGACTTATATTTTAGCTGTGATTAAGTCTGGAGGAGCTTTTGTGTTTTTTAATCCAAAGTTTCCTTTAAAGCGTTTATTGCTACTAGCTCAAGAAACGCAAACCAAGATGATGCTCACTCAATCTTCAGTATCTGACGATTGGACGTCGATGATTGATTCTTTCCAAAAAGAATCTTCTGTAAGAACAGTCGTATTTGCAGATAGTTTTGAAGGAGAAACTTCATTGAAGAATGATACGAAAGAAGTTAATCCAACTAGCGAAGAGTTTAGTGTTGTTACAAGAAATGAATGGGATAGTTGTAGCGCAGAACGACCGAATGTGAAATTAGATTTAGATAGTTTAAGCTATCTTTTCTTTACATCTGGCTCTACAGGTAAACCTAAGGGCGCATTAATCGAAAATCAAGGTATGTTTAATCACGTCTTGGCTTTAATTGATGCATTCAATATAGATGAAAATAGTGTGATTGCTCAGACTGCTCCTCAAAGTTTTGACATTAGTGTATGGCAGTTCATTACTGGTATTGCTGCAGGAAGTCGCACCGTTATTTATAAGGAGTCCGTTATTCACAATCCATTATCCTTCTTAGAAGAAGTGAATAAAGATGGAGTAACAATCTTACAGTTAGTACCTTCTTATATCGTGACGTTGTTAGATGAAGTCAAATCAAACTCAGAAGAAAACTACTTTGAGCAGTTGCAATTTTTAAGTCTTACTGGAGAAGCTACTAAAGCTACCTTACTGAATGAATGGTTTGAGTTATTTCCAGAAATTAGCGTCGTAAATGCTTACGGACCTGCAGAAGCATCAGATGATGTTACCTTAAATATTATCACTAAAGAGAATTTTAAGCAAGATTCTGTTTCTATTGGAACACCAATCATAAATACAAGAATTTACATTTTAGATCAGGACTTAAATTTATGTCCTATAGGTCATCCAGGTGAAATATATGTAGCAGGTATCCCTGTAGGAAGAGGTTATCTTAATGATGCAGAAAAAACAGCACAATCATTTCTTACAGATCCATTTTTAGGTGAGGATGTTCGAATGTATAAAACAGGTGACCTAGGTGTTTGGAATGTAGATGGAAGTATCAATTTCATTGGTCGCAAAGATCATCAGGTAAAAATACGTGGACAACGAATAGAATTGGGAGAAATCGAAGCCTTTTTAAATAAACAAAAAGGAGTAAAAGAAGCAGTTGTCGTTGATACACTAGATGCAGATGGGAATAAGTGTTTGGTCGGTTTTGTTACCGAAGTAGATCAAGGCAGCTTGTCATTGGATATAGTCACTAAAGGTTTGGAAAAAGATATTCCTAGCTTTATGATTCCTCAAAAAATCCAGTGTGTTGCACAATTACCTACCACTGCAAATGGTAAAGTAGATAGGGCTACACTAAAAATAATGGCAGACTTTTCAACAGATGAAAAGCAAGAAGCCTTTGCGCAACCTACTAATGACGTCGAAACAAAATTACTAGAGATTTGGAAAGAAGTTTTAAATACAGAGAGTATTAGTACCGATAAAAATTTCTTCGATGCTGGAGGTCACTCATTGAAAGTGATTGTAATGATTTCCAAAATCTATAAAGATTTAAGTGTCAAGTTAGAGCTAAAAGATGTATTTGCTAATCCGACTATTCAAGCATTAGCAACACTTGTTGGAGGCAAAACAGAAAGCGTATTTGAAGGTATTCCTAAATTGCCTGTACAAGAATATTATGATGTTTCTTTTGCTCAACGCAGGTTGTGGGTCGTTGATCAAATGTTGGAAGATAATAGAGCCTTTAATATTCCATCGGCTTATATCTTTAAGGGTAAGTTAGATGTAGATGCATTTTGTGATGCTTTTCAAACGCTTATTGATAGACACGAAAGTTTTCGTACCGTATTCCTATCAGTAGATGGAGTACCAAAGCAAAGAATTATTCCAACAGATGATTTTGAGTTTGAAATAGATGTTCAAGATTTTAGTGGCTTTGAGTTTAAAGAAGAAAAAACAAGCGATGCTGTAGAGCGTTTATCTTGGGATAATTTTGATCTTGAAAAAGGACCTTTATTACGTGCTGCATTGATTAAGCAGGCAGAAGATCATTATGTGTTTACCTATAGCGTACATCACATTATATCTGATGGTTGGTCTACTGATATCATAAAACGTGAAGTAATTCATTTATATAATGATTATATCAATGACCGAAAAAATACATTAAAGCCTTTAAGAATTCAATACAAAGATTATGCTGCATGGTCTAATGATGTTATTGATAACAAAGGATCAGAATCACATAGAGCATATTGGTTGAACCAGTTTGAAGAACTACCTGCACCACTTAGTTTGCCTACAGAAAACTTGCGTCCTGCAGTAAAGACATATAATGGTTCGAATACAGGAATTGTTATTGGTGAATCGGTTACGAACAAACTTAGAGCATTGGCTAAACGGAATGAAACTACCTTATTCTCAGTTTTAGTTTCTGCTGTAAATGGTCTTTTTTATCGGTATACTGGTCAAAAAGACATTACGCTAGGAATAACTGCGGCAGAGAGACATCATTCAGATCTCAACGATTTGATCGGATTCTTTGTCAACATGTTGCCTGTTCGAAATCGTTTTTCTGAAACAGATTCTTTTGAAGAGTTATTACAAAATGTAAAGGATAATATGTTGGGAGCACTCAACCACCAAGCTTATCCTTTCGATAAACTAGTCGATGAGTTAGACCTGGAAAGAGATACAGGAAGATCGCCATTGTTTGATGTTGTAATGACGATGCGTAATACTGGTTTTATTAGAGATGATAAAGATGAATTAGATGGTTTAGAAATCGATAGCTTCGGTGCCGAAACTAATGTAATTAAATATGATCTTGCATTCTTCTTTAATGAAGCAGAAGATTCCTTAGGAATTCAACTTTATTATAATACAGATATTTATCCAGCATATAGAATACAACGAATGCTTGAGCACTTGAATGTGTTCTTAGAAGAAGCAGTAGCAGAACCGTTGATGCCTCTTAATAATATTAAATATCTAGCAAAAGAAGAAGAAACGTTCCTTAAAAAAGGATTAAACGAGTTCAAAAACTGGGAAGAGTTTCCTGCTCTGATTCACGAAATTGTAGAAAATATTGCTGAAACTTATCCAGACGAAATAGCGGTCTCGTACAAAGATAAAGACCTAAGTTATGGAGAATTAAACAAAGAGTCGAATCGACTAGCGCACTATTTTAGAGAGCATTATAAAGTAAAAGCTAATGATATTATAGCAGTATTATTAGAACCTTCAGATAAGTTGATTATTACACTTTTAGCTATTCTTAAATCTGGTGCAGGTTGGTTGCCAATAGGTTTGAAATTCCCTACACAACGAAAAGAGTTCGTCATGTCAGATGCTGGAGTTTCACTCTTAGTAACAAGCGAAGACCTAAAGGAAGATCTAGAGAATTATCAAGGAGAAATTTTTATTCCAGATACACAATGGAATAATTTATCTACCAATACAGATAATCTTGTTAATGTAAATACAACAGAAGATACTGCCTATGTCATTTATACATCAGGTACCACAGGTAAACCTAAAGGTGTTGTCGTTCCTCATAAATCATTGGTAGCTTATATTGATGGATATAAAGATGCCTTCAATACAGGAATTGAAGATTCTACTTTGATGGTAGCCAGTTTAGCCTTCGATGGCGGTTATACCAATTTATGGGGTGCATTAGGAACGGGTGCTTGTGTAGTCATTCCGCCATATGCTAAGTATGTTGACAGAGATGTATGGATGGATCTTATTAGAGATAAAGAAATTACATTTTTTAAGTTTACACCATCTCATCTTAATCTAATTGTAGATCACGAAGACTTTGTAGAAGAAGCGAAACAACTTAAGGTGCAAACCTTTATACTAGGAGGTGAAGCAATTAATGTGAACGATGTTGAAAGACTCTTTAATGCAATACCTGATGTAACGGTATATAATCATTATGGTCCAACAGAAGCAACAGTAGGTTGTACTTTTAAGAAGATTACCTTAGAAAATTTCGAATTCTTCAGACAAAATCCTGTCATTGGATCGCCTTTGGCCGAAAATAAAATTTACATCTTAGATGAAAGTAACAAATTAGTTCCTCAAGGAATAATCGGTGAAGTTTGTGTGACAGGAAGAGGTGTAGCGAATGGTTACTTAAATAGACCTGAACTTACAGATGAAAGATTTATAGACAACCCATTTGATACAACTACTAAGATGTATAAGACGGGAGATTTTGCATACCTAACACAACAACATGAAATTAGGTATTTAGGAAGAAAAGATAATCAAGTAAAAGTACGTGGTTATAGAATTGAAAAAGCGGAGATCAAACATGTCTTAGACAAGTTTGCGGGTATCAGCGGATCTATTGTTGTAATTCGAAAAGATGCACATGAGCAAAATATTTTAGTTTGCTACTATACAGCTACCGAAGAATTTGAAGAGTCAGAATTAAGAAGCTTTTTGGCAAAATCACTTCCTAGTTATATGGTTCCTTCTTACTTGGTCGAAGTAGAAGCATTTAAGTTGAATAACAGTGGTAAGATTGATACCAAACAACTTCCTGATCCTGAAAGTTTAGGTAATGATGAAATTGAACTTCCAATTAACTTCCTAGAAGAAAAATTATTAGAAGTTTGGTCTGAGGTACTGAAAAAAGACACTTTAGGAAGAAACTCTAATTTCTTTTCTGTTGGAGGAGATTCTATAAAAGCAATACAAGTTGCCTCAAGAATTAGTAAGCATGGTTATAAAGTAAGTGTAAAAGACATCTTTGAAAGTCCAGTACTTGCTGATCTTGCGAAAACAGTGAAAAATATTGATAGAATTGCATTCCAAGGGGAAGTGAAAGGGGAGGTTCCTTTGACGCCTATAATCCATCGATTTTTCGAAAATGAAACGACCGATTATGATCACTATAACCAAGCTGTAATATTAGGTACGGATGGCGAGTTCGATTCTGATGCTGTAGAAGCTGCAATCAAAAAATTGCACAAACATCATGACATGCTTCGTTGTATAGCGAATAAGGATGAAAACAGCAATTGGCAATTGAGTATAATGGAGGACAATGGAGTTATCTCTTTCGAAAAAGTAGATTTACGACAAGAGTCTGACGAATTAGAAGTATTGAAAAACATAGCTAGTGAATGGCAACGTGACATCCGTATTTCTAATGGACCATTATTACGTAGTGGCTTGTTTAAGTTGAAAGGTGGTGATAGATTATTATTCTGTATTCATCATTTAGTAGTAGATGGCGTTTCTTGGAGAATTCTGTTAGAAGACTTTAAGACATTGTATCAACAGATTACAAGCAATCAAAAAGTTGAACTACCTCTTAAAACAGACTCCTTTAAATTGTGGGCTGAGCAGTTGAAAGAATATCCAGTCAGCGCGAAGTTTAAAGAAGAAATTGCTTATTGGGACGATATCGTTGACTTTCCTGTTAATCCTTTACAAAAAGATTATGAGGATAATAGTAACTATCAAAAGAATAGAAAAAACCTAAGCTTTAGTTTGTCTAAAAATAGTACCTACGATTTATTGAATCAAATGTATCGTGTATTCAAACTAGAGGTTAATGATGTATTGTTAACTGCTTTTGCTTTATCTATTCAAGAAATATTTGGCGAAGATGCTTGTCTTATCGACTTGGAAGGCCATGGTCGAGAAGAAATCGCTAGCGATATTGATGTAACAAGAACAGTTGGATGGTTTACCAGTGTGTTCCCTGTCCTCTTAGATGTTTCCTCCATGAAAATGTCAGACCAAATCATAGCTGTGAAGGAAAGCTTACACAAAGTACCTAACAGAGGAATTGGTTATGGAATATTTAAGTACCTAAGTACAGAAGAAACACGCAGCCGTTACTCAAAGTTAAAGCCTCAAGTTAGTTTTAATTACTTAGGACAGTTTGGTGGCGGAAGTGAAAAAGAAGACATCTTTATTTCTGATGAAGACTTTGGTAAAACATCAACCGAAAACTGGGTATCACCTTATTTGATAGATGTAGTTGGATTTGTTGGTAGCAATAAACTAACCATATCGCTCGAATATAACGAAAAGCATTTTAAGGAAAATACAATCAATCAACTGAAAGATGCTTTCCACGAAAACCTAGAACGTGTTATCGCTTATTGTAAGAGCGAAAAAGATACTTACTTAACGCCAAGTGATCTTACGTATACGGGGCTGTCGATACCTGCTTTACAACAGTTGACTCAGAAGTATCAATTAGAGGATGTGTACAAATTGTCTCCTTTACAAACAGGTATTTTCTTCCTTTCTAATGACGTAGAAGGAGATGACCCATACTTCAGACAAATATCGTATAACCTAAAAGGAAACTTTAGTTATAAGCAATTGAGTAAAAGTATCAAACTATTATTTAAGAGACACGAAGCCTTACGAACGGTCTTTGTAGATAATGCTGCTGATATACCTTTACAAGTTGTCTTGAAAAAGCCTGAACCTGAAATCCTTTACAAGGATCTTAGGGAAGTCGATGCTGCTTCTAGAGACACTATCATTAATGATTATAAAATTGAGGATACAAAGCGAAGTTTTGATTTTCAAAATGATTTATCATTAAGAGTTGCAGTCTTCCAAAGTGGAGATAACGATTTTGAATTGGTATGGAGTTACCATCACATGATAATGGATGGCTGGTGTACTGGATTATTGACAACAGAATTTTTCGAAATCTATAAGTTTTACAAACAAAATCTTGTGCCAAGATTACCAGAAGTACAACCTTATAGAAACTACATAAAATGGTTAGATAATACCAATGTAGATTCGTTAGATTTTTGGGCAAATTACCTTAACGGATATGAAGATTTAGCGTCACTTCCTAAAAGTAGTGATCTTGTAGAAGGCGACTATATCGCTAAAGAAGATACTTACGCATTAGATCCAAAGGTTTATGAAAAACTCAATAAGCTAGCCACTAAGAAAGGGATTACACTCAACTCTGTTATTCAAACATTATGGGGTATCATTCTTAGTAAGTATAACAATACAAACGATGTTGTATTTGGTACTATTGTATCTGGTAGACCATCAGAGATAGAAGGAATTGAGTCAATGATCGGATTGTTTATCAACACCATTCCTGTAAGAGTAAACTACGAGGAAAAAGAAACTTTAACTGATTTATTCAAAAAGGTACAAAAAGATATTGTTTCTGGAACACCTTATCACTACAACCAATTGGCAGAAATACAAGCCAAAACGGATTTAGGTAGTGCTTTGTTAGATCATGTTATTGTTTTTGAAAATTATCCTCTCGAAGATTCTATCAACGATATTGCAGAAGGCGAAAGTAAAGATAGCCTAAACTTTAATATTGATGATTATCAAGATGAAGATCGTTCTCACTACGATTTCAGTATCAAAGTAGTACCTGGTAGTACCTTGAAAATTAGCTTCTGCTACAACAATCAAGTGTATAGTGATGATCAAATTGAACAATTAAAAAATCAGTTTGATGTATTGATAAACAAGGTCGTAAACGAACGAAACATTGTTGTTGCTGATATTGATATTTTGACAGAAACGGAACGCAAAACGTTAACGGCTTTCAATGACACTGATCTACCTTATGTTGAAGACAAAACGGTCAATGAGTTATTTGAACGTATGGTTGCTGACGCTCCAGATAATACAGCCTTAGTTTGTCCGAATAATACATTGACGTATCAAATGCTCAATGAGCGTTCGAATAGACTAGCTCGATATCTACGAGAAGAATGCAATGTAAAAAACAAAGACATTGTAGGTGTCATGTGCGACAGAAACGAGTACTTGTTGATTACAACACTAGCGGTTCTAAAAGCTGGTGGAGCATACATGCCGATTGATACTAATTACCCAGAGAATCGTATTAATCACATGGTTTCGGACTCTAATGTACAATTGGTTTTAACCGATCAGGTGTTCGAAGTTCTAGGAGATATACGTCAGATTGTAGCACCCGAGATTGAAGATACCTTAGTAGAAACGGATGGTAGTAATTTAGTGACAACGAGCAATATTGACGATATCGCTTTTGTTGTTTACACTTCTGGATCTACAGGTAGACCAAATGGAGTTATGGTTTCGCATCGAGGTACAAGTAATATCTCAACGTATCAAAAGCACAACTTTGGTATCAATGCTGAATCACGAATTTTACAATTTGCACCATCATCATTCGATTCCTTTTTATGGGAATGGATAATGGCATTAACAGCAGGAGGTAGTTTAGTAATACCTGCTAAAGCTGTTATTGATGATCCTGAAAAATTTGTAGAATTTGTTAACGAGCATGAGATTACATGTATGACATTGCCTCCAGCTTATCTGAAAATCCTAAATCTTGATGACATTCAAAATGTGGAAATTCTTATTACTGCTGGCGAAGAAGCGAATAAAGAAGATGCAATACATTTGAGTGAAAAGATGCAATATTGGAATGGATACGGTCCGTCAGAATGTACCGTTTGTGTTTCAACATATCAAGTTTCTGAAAATGATCGTTCACGAAGATCGATTCCTATTGGGAAACCAATGACGAATACTAAAACATTTATTCTTAGTAAAAATCTTCAAGAACTTCCTCTTGGTGCTGTTGGCGAAATTTGTGTATCGAGTCCAGGTTTAGCGATTGGGTATATTAATAACCAAGAATTGACTGATCAAAAATTCGTTACATTTAATGGTCAAAGAGTTTATAGAACTGGTGATTTGGGTCGATGGTTGCCTGATGGGAACTTAGAGTTTTTAGGACGAATCGATAACCAAATAAAGATTAGAGGAAATAGGGTAGAGGTTGGAGAAATCACGCATGTCTTAAAACAATTTGAAGGCATAAGCAATGCGAAAGTCTTGGTCAATGGTGAAAAATTAGCAAAGAAGTTAGTTGCTTTTTATACTGGAACAGGAGATGACTTATTAGATAAGGCAGCACTCCAAGAGTATTTATTCGATAAACTTCCTAGTTATATGGTACCTTCTATTTATAGACAAGTAGATGGATTCCCAGTGACACCGAATGGTAAAATAGACAAGAAGGCACTCTTAGCGATGTTGAGCGAAGAAGATCTTAATGAAACGATTGTTGAAGCACAAACAGAAAACGAACGTAAGGTAATAGAGGTTTGGAAACAAGTACTCAACCTTAAAGAAGTTAGTGCCAATGATAATTTTCTAATGATCGGAGGAGATTCTATAAAAGCGATGCAGGTTGCTTCCCGCCTTAATCGGTCTGGTTTTGCAACTACTGCTAAGCAAGTGCTAGAATATCCAGTATTGTCGGATTTTGCTAGATATCTAAAAGTATCGGAGCGAGTATTTGATCAATCGAAAGTTGAGGGAACAGTACCTCTGATCCCAATTCAAGAATGGTTTTTCAATGATGAAACAGATTGTCATCACTTTAATCAATCAATGATGCTGTATGCTGATACTTCTTTAGATAGAAAAGTCATCAAACAGGTTTTTGAAAAAATTGTAGAGCACCACGATGCATTGCGTATGACTTTCCAGAAGAAAGGAAGCAAATGGACTCAATACAATGTAGGTGATGATTTCAAACCATATTGGAATGAAGTTGATCTTAGAAAAGAGGCAAGTCCAGAAGCAAGCTTGATTGATCAAGTGAAAGGACTTCAAGAAAGTTTTGACCTTGAAAAAGGACCTTTATTCAAACCAACACTATTTGCTCTTCCAACAGGTGATTATGTTTTTATACCTGCACACCATCTTGTTATGGATGCAGTATCTTGGACAATTATCTTAGAGGATATCAATTATTTGTATGAAAATATGCTAAAAGGTAAAGAGGTAACATTGCCTTTAAAAACAAGTTCATATAAAAATTGGGCAGATGCTTTAACGGAATACGCTAATAGTGATACTTTGCTTAAAGAGAAAAAATATTGGAGTGAAGTTGAACAAGAAAATGTTGCTGAGTTAGTGAAGGCAGACGATAGCTCTTTGGCAGATTTTAATATGTCAAATTTTGCATTCGACAATGATAAAACCAAAAGTCTTTTGACGGAGGTGCATCATGCCTTTAATACAAACGTTCCTGACTTATTACTTGCAGCGCTTGCAAAATCGATGCAGGAAGTATTTGATGTAGACAGTTTGGCTTTATCAATGGAAGGTCACGGACGAGAAGCATTTAGAGACGACCTTGATATCTCAAGAACAGTAGGTTGGTTTACATCGATGTATCCTTTAGTTATTCATGCAAAACAAGATTTTGAAGGATTAATTGTTGATACCAAAGAGCGTATCCGAAAAATTCCAAATAACGGAATGGGATACGGAGTATTAAAATACTTAACAAATGATAAGTATAAAAACGATCTAAGCTTTAAGCTAAAACCACAAATCAGTTTCAACTATCTTGGACATTTCAACTCGAAGAGTGAAAAAGAAAAAGAAGTTTTAGAAGTAAGAAACGATTTACTGAAAAATGATTTTAGTGAAAATAGATCGTTTGACTATGTTCTTATGATTTCTGCCTTTATATCTAATGATCAATTGACAATGAATATAGGGTATAATCAAAAGTATATGGATAAAGCTCAAATCGACTTGCTGAGCAAACGATATCAAACAGTACTATCTGATTTAATTGATTTTTGTACCAACAGAGATAAAGAATTAATAACACCAAGTGATCTTACACTAAAAGGTTTATCACTTGACGATATTAGTAAACTTCTAATTCCTTAATAACGAATTGCTATAAGCTGACAACAGGTTTTGAATATTCAAAATCTGTTGTCTACAGTTTATAAGAAGTATTTTTTCAGAAAAGCAAACAATGAAAATGAATAAACTAAATAAAGACATTGGAATTATTTATGACTTTGAAGATGGCTATCTCTTGGAGCATAAGCAGGTAGGTAAAGTGCAGCCTGAGTTTTTGCCATGTGTAGAAATTATAAAGCAAAAAATAGAAGAGGCAAATTTAAATGTGTCGAGTGTTTACATCACTGGAGCTGTAGCCAAAGGAACTGCATTTAAAAATGTATCGGATCTAGATTTAGCTTTCATTTACGAAGATCAAGATTTTGATAAACAATTGCTATATAGATTGTGGAGCGAACTGATGGAAATAGTTCCTAGGTTTGGGCTTACACATTTAGATTGCAAATACTTGATGAAAGAAGAAGTAATGGCTTCAGATCCACTCAAGTTCATTCTGAAATATCAAGGCTTTTGTGTATATGGTGATCCTTTTACTAAACGAATGGAAAAATCGAAATTGTCTTCTGTCTATATGTTTAAATATATGATCTTCGATCAGTTTAAAGATCTGAAAGCAAATCGAAATCAATTTTTCTCCGATCCAGTTCTTATCAAACACTGTCGGTCGATTATGAAAGTAATCCTAAGAACAAGTATTGAGTTAGTAATGGAGAAAGAAGAAAAATATACAGATGATCTTTATCCCTGCTATCAATTTTTCTCAAAACATTATCCAAAAGAACAAGCAAAGATGAAAGAAGTATTAGACTTGGCCTTGAATCCTACTAGCGATAAAGATGTGATATTTGAAAAAATAGATTGGGCTGAAAATTTCTTTGCAGATAAATTCCCTTTAAAAGAGGAACCTCATGTCGTAGTAATATAGTTTTTGCTTAGGTACTTATTTTATTTTTCCAGTGATTGGGTTCAGTTCTATATTGTTATTGTTAGGTATAGTTCAAGTTCAATCACCCCAATTAATTCGCTACTATATTGGAGCATTTATACTAATACAATTTATCAAGGTACCTTGGCAAGACATCCTTTTTTACTTCGAAAATATAACCTAGAAGAAGAGTAATCTACTAGAGTAAGACCAATTTTTTTAGTAAGAATAACTCTATTGTTTTTATAAAACGACCTGTTTTATAACAGATCGCCACACGCCTATATGTAGGTGATTTTATAATAAAATTAAATACTGAAAATTATGAACAAATTTGAAGAAATGCACCTAGCAGAAGATGCTAATATTATAAGCCGAGAGCTTCCCGGAAAACGATCTCAGGAACTTATAAAGTTTCAAAAAGAAAATGAAGGAAGTATTGTTTCTTATCCAAGAAAAATGCCAATCGCAATTAAACGAGCAAAAGGAGCAATCATAGAGGACGTTGATGGAAACCAGTTTATTGATTTTTTTGCAGGTTGTGGTGTTCTTAATGTTGGACATAGTAATGAAGAGGTGCTTTCTCATGTCAAAAAACAAATGGATGATGTAATCCACGTTTTGGATTTTCCAACTGAAACCAAAATGAATGTGATCAAAAAAATCAAAAGCCATTTACCTGATAACATCAGAGATGATTTTAAAGTGTCATTTGGTGGACCTACGGGTTCAGATGCTGTCGAATCTGCAATCAAGCTAGCCAAGTTAAAAACAGGAAGAAGTACGATTATGGCTTTTTCTGGAGGATATCATGGTATGACATCTGGTGCCTTAGCTGTTACTTCAGATTTAGATTTTAGAAGAAAATTAACATCACTTATTCCAAACGTTCATTTTGTGCCTTTCAATTATCCTTACAGAGGAATGTACAGAGATTATTCTTATGGAGATACAGATGTTAATTGCTTAAGCTATTTTAAATATGTACTTACTAACAAGCATTCGGGGGTAGCTAAACCAGCAGCTATTATTCTAGAACCTATCCAAGGAGAAGGTGGAAATATCGTTCCTGAAAAAGGGTTCTTAGAAGAGTTAGTAAGAATTGCTCACGAAAATGATGTACTCGTCATCTTTGATGAAATACAAAGTGGCTTTTTTAGAACAGGAGAGTTTCTTTCATTTATGCATACCGATGCAGTGCCTGATATTATTACAATTTCTAAAGGAATTGGAGGTGTTGGTTTGCCACTCGCAGGCTTGATTTATAAAAAAGAAGTAGAAGCATGGGGACCAGGTGGACACATCGGAACATTTAGATGTAATCAAGCAAGTCTTGCTGGAGCTTATGGCGCTTTCGAATTTATTGAAAAATACGATGTCAAATCCAATGCTACTAAAATGGGCGACTTACTTCAAGAACGATTAAAGACACTACAGACCAACTGTTCGTTCATTGGAGATGTAAGAGGTAAAGGACTTATGATCGGTGTCGAAATCGTAAAAGATAAAACAACAAAAGAACCGTTTCCTGGTTTTGTCGCAGAGCTAAGAAAAGAGTGTTTCAAACGAGGTCTATTATTTGAAGTAGGCGGACATTATAACAATGTTTTAAGAATCGTTCCACCTTTAACAATAACACCAAAGATTATAGATTCTGCAATAAAGATTTTAGAAAAAGCCATTGAAGAGGTGACCTTTAAATATCAAGTTTTGACAGAAGCGATCTAGTAAGTACCTAGCACTTACTTACATATACTGAAACCGAATATCGGTAGGTATATTCTAATTTATTGTCTCATTTTGAAGTTGTTCAATGTGTGAAAAAATCTAAAATAATAACAAAAACGTTAAACAACTTCAGTTTTAAAATTTCAAAAAATGCAAGTAACTAGAGTAGAAAACTTATCAAAAGAAAAATTTATTGAAGAACATTTATTGGGGAACAAACCTGTTATCGTAACAGATGGAATGAAGTCTTGGGACAGAGATAAGTTTACCCCAGAATATTTGAAAAGTCAGTTTGGCGATACCTTCGTACAAGTATATGATGACTTATTTAATCTCCAAAATGTAGATACATTATCAACCTATATTGATAAAAATTTTAATAGAACAGAAGAAGAAGGAAGAGCATTGGAGTACATGCGCTGGTATACAAAATTAAAAGATGTTGACTTCTATTGGTCTGATGATGTCTTTGATGCATTGAAACCTTTTTGGTCTCACCCATATTTTGCGCCTATGGATTCTTTAGCTATTCCTTGTAGTATGGGCGAAGCAGGAAAAGATATAACAAAATCTCGTTTCCCTTACAAAGGATTATTTATTTCTGGTAAAGGATCAAGAACGAGATTGCATAGAGATCCATTTGGTAGTAATGCGATTCTTTGCCAATTCTACGGCGAAAAGAAAATGTACCTCTACCATCCGGATAAAGTAGACAGCGTTATGAATGGAGATGAATTTGTTGATGTCATGAATGTTGATCACAATAAGTTTCCTGATTTCTCTAATATCGAAGCTGACTATGAAGATACTTTGAAGCCAGGTGAAATTATACTTTTCCCTTCAGGCTGGTTTCATGACGTTACCTGTATTTCTGACAGTATTTCTATTACGTGGAATTTTGTTCATTCAATGGAGTTACCAAAGTTGTACAACTTTATTGAAAACAATCCAGAAGACGGTCAATTAGAAATCTTACGCTTCTTCTTGAAAGACAAAGTAAGTGCAGATGCAGGTATAAACGAAATCAAGCCGTTTTTTGAAAGTAAATTAGTAGGTGTTTAATCACTCTAAGAAAAAATAAGATTTTTTAAGTAAGAAATTATTTTGATTCATTTTGCCATTGAATTTTGCGTTTCGCTCCGATTTAATCGGAGTGAGACACAGAATTTATCATGCTATGAAAAACTAAACTATTCCTTTAAAATAGCTCTTAAGTTATACACAATTTTGAATAGATTTTGGATTGCGAAAAGATGATCCTTAAACAGAATATAACTTCATCGCCAGCTATACATTATCATAACAAGGATTGGGTGCTTGGAAATAAAAAGTAAATTTTGTTTCCAAGCGCTTACTATAAATATATTATTATGAATATTGAAGATGTTTATTTGTTGTCTCCCCTACAAGGCGGTATACTATTTCATTGTGTTAAGGCACAAGAATCGCCTATGTACACGATGCAATTCGATTATAAAATATATGGAGCATTAAAACCTACCAGTGTTGAAGAGGCTTTTAATCACTTATTTGAAAGGCACGATGTACTTAGAACTTCATTTAATTATGATGATTTAAATAACCCTGTACAGATTGTCCATAAAGATCGAAAAGTTGATTTTACGTATAAAGACATCAGAGATATAGAGGCGACTGAAGAAAAAGAAAACTATGTTAAATCATTTGTAAAAGAAGATTTTGATCGAGGGTTTGATGTCAGAAAAGATGTTTTAGTCCGTGTATCTGTTCTTCAATTGGATGAAGAAGAATTTACTATCGTATGGACTTTTCATCATATACTTATGGATGGATGGTGCATGAGTATTTTGACGAACGAGTTCTTTGCAGTTTATAATCAAATTACTAAAGGCGAAGCAATTAATTTACCAAAAGTTACTCCATATAAAGAATATATTAAGTGGCTAGAAAAGCAAGATACTGGTAAAGCTCTAAACTATTGGGAAAAATATCTCGAAGATTTCGAAGGAGTAACTACTATTCCTGAAAACCAACTCAACCTTTCTAATGAGTTTGAACTAAAGGAAAAGGTCTTAGAGTTGGATGAAATGGAAAAGCTAAATCAGCTTGCAAAAAAATATCAGGTTACGCTCAACTCTTTAGTTCAAACATTGTGGGGATTCCTTTTGGCACAATACAATAATAAAAAGGATGTACTCTATGGTGTGATCGTTGCAGGAAGACCAGCGGAAATATCTGGAATAGAATCTATGATTGGTTTGTTCATCAATGCGATTCCACTTCGTGTCCGTTTTAATGAAGGCGATTCATTTATTGATACCGTCAAAAGAATTCATCAAGATTCAGTCGATGGAGGTAATTATCATTTCTGCCAGCTTGCTCAAATTCTTTCACTTAACCCTGGTCAAGGAAATGTACTGGATCATTTAATGGTTTTTGAAAACTATCCGATTGATGAGGAAATAGAAGGAATGCTTGTTAAAAATAATGAAGAAGAAGATTTTGATATACCATCAGTAACTGTTGCAGAAAGATCTAATTATGATTTTCATATTGTAGTATGCCCTGAAAAGAAACTACAAATAAAACTTAAGTATAACAAGTTTAGCTATTCAGATGATCTAATTGAACAAATAAAACAACACTTACATACACTACTTAATCAGATTATTGAGAATCCTGAAATGAATCTCAATGATTTGGAAACACTCGACTCAAAAGAGAAGGAACGTGTACTTAGTTTCGGTAAAGGACCTTCAATTGAGTTAGATAATGAGGCTACATTTACCAAATCTTTTGAAAAAATGGTTGCTCTCCAACCAGAAAGAAAAGCATTATCTTGGAAAGGTGGCCAAATGACTTATAAGGAACTTAACGAGAAAGCAAACCAGTTAGCGCATTATTTAATTGATAACCATAAGGTGAAAAATAATGATCGTGTAGCGGTATTGATGGATCGTTCTCATTATCAAATTATATCAATGCTTGCCATTGCAAAGGCAGGCGCTGTCTTTGTGCCAATAGATCAAAAATCTCCTAAAGAGAGAATTTTGCAAATCATGAATGATGCAGATATTTTGATGGTAATGACTGATGGAGAGAATATGTATTCCGTCATGGAGTATTATTCTGGAGGAATCGTTGCTGTTGATATTCAATTAGAAGGACTTACAACTTCTGTAGATAATCCATCAATTGAAGTAAGTCAAAATGATTCTTCGTATATCATATTTACTTCTGGTTCTACAGGAAAACCAAATGGAGTAATGGTGCCTCATAGGGGGCAAATGAACTTGTATGAATCTCAAAAAGCGGTGTTTAAAATGACACCTGAAGACAGTGTATTACAATTTGCTTCTATTGCTTTTGATGCTTCTATTTGGGAGGTAAACATGGCACTATTATCTGGAGCTAGTTTAGTGGTATTGAAAAATGAAGATATTGCTGATGTTGATCAGTTTACATCATATATCAAAGAGGCAGGAGTAACAATTGCTACATTGCCGCCAGCTTATCTCAAAACAATAGAGAATGATAAACTTTCTTCCTTGCGAATAATTATTACAGCAGGAGAAGAAGCTAATATTCAAGATGCTTTAACGCTAAGTAAAAATGTAGACTATTATAATGCATATGGTCCTACAGAATATTCTGTTTGTATCTCTATGTACAAAGTAAGTGAAGAAAATGATGCTGAACGATCTCGTATTCCTATCGGTACAGCAGTTGCCAATTCTCAGATTTATATTTGCGATGAACAGAGCAGATTGATGCCTGTGAATGTCCCTGGTGAAATTTGGGTGAGTGGAGAAGGATTAGCCAATGGTTATTTTAGAAACGGTGAATTAACGAACATCCGTTTTGCTGATAACCCATTCGTAGAGGGAACGAAACTATACAAAACAGGAGACTTAGGTCGTTGGCTAAATACTGGAGAATTGGAATTTTTAGGTCGAATAGATGATCAAGTAAAAGTGAGAGGCTACCGAGTAGAGTTGGGCGAAATTTCTAGTAATCTAAAACTAATAGATGGTGTCGTAGATGCCTTCGTAACAACCTATCGAGAAGAGGGCTTATCCACTAATGCCTTGGTCGCTTATTTTACAGGAGAGGAAGATGACATAGAACGAATTAAAAATAGTCTTACTCAATATGTGCCAAACTATATGATTCCTGAGCGATTTTTTAAAATGGAAAAATTGCCGCTTAATGTAAATGGTAAGATTGATAAAAAAGCATTACCTAATCCATTAGAATTTTCGGTAGAATCTAATAATACAGATTGGGAAGAAGATGAACAAAAGTTAGCGGCTATTTGGGCAGATATTTTGCAAGAAGTACCTACTAGCAAATCCTTCAATTTCTTTAAACTTGGAGGGCACTCGTTAAAGGTGATACAGTTGAATTCAAGAATTTTCAAAGCTTTTAATGTTAAACTTGCTGTAAAAGATATTTTTGAAAACCCGACACTTGAATCTCAGATTAGATTGATAAAAAAGGCTGCTTTAAGTGAAGTGACTTCTATATCGGCCGTAGACCAACAAAGTAATTATCAGTTGTCTCACGCACAAAATAGATTATGGATTTTAAGTCAATTTGAAGGAGGATCAATAGCTTATAATATTCCAACTTATATCGAATTAGGCGAAGATATTAATATTGATAACTTCAAAAAAGCAATTGATGCAACAATTGATAGACACGAAATTCTTAGAACAGTATTTAAGGAAAATGAAGAAGGTGAAGTACGCCAATGGGTTTTGTCAAGAGAAGAAATCGGACTGAATATCACTAACCATGATTTTAGAAATGATCCTAATCAAGCAAAAAATATTGAACGCTTTGTTCAAGAAGATATGTTCAAACCATTTGCACTTGATCAAGGTCCATTAATAAGAGCGGATTTATTTCAGTTAGATGAAAATCGTTTTGGTTTCTATTTTAATATGCATCATATCATTAGCGATGGTTGGTCTATGGATATTCTCTCAAATGATTTGTTTGCATTCTATGAAGCTTTTCAGAAAGAGACGACGCCTAACTTGCCAGCATTATCTATTCAATACAAAGATTATGCAGCATGGATGACTACTCAACTTGATGGAGATGCATTTGAAGAAGGTAGAAAATACTGGATGAATCAATTATCTGGTACCTTACCTGTCTTAGACTTACCAAGTCATAAAACAAGACCAAAGCTAAAAACGTATAACGGACGTGGAGCTACTGGTTATGTGCCAGCCGAACTTGCGCAAGGTCTTAAAACATACTTGGAAGAAAACGGTAGTAGTATGTTTATCGGTTTGCTGGCAGTATGGAATGTATTGATTCATAAATTCACTTCTACAAATGATGTAATCATAGGAAGTCCTGTTGCGGGTAGAGATCATATGGATCTTGAACATCAAATTGGATTTTATGTAAACATGCTTGCTTTGAGAAATCAGATTGATGCAAATGAAAGTTTCAATCAATTCTTTGAACGAGTCAAAAGTAACACATTGACAGCTTATGATCATCAGATGTATCCATTTGATGAATTAGTTGAAGAACTGAACTTGTTAACAGATAGAAGTAGAAGTCCTATTTTCGATGTAATGCTAACCTTAACAGATGGAAATGAGGAGGAGCTAAGGGAAAAGGAATTGTCTAAAGTAAAAGAAACTGGTCGAACGATTTCAAAGTACGATTTAGATATAACATTTTTTGAGTCAGATACGCATATGAAGTTTGTAATTAACTACAACAGTGATGTATATGATTATGAATTAGTAGAATCGTTGATGAAAAACTTCAATCAGTTACTAGAAGCATTACTGACAAACCCTGATACAGAAATTGGAGCAATCAATTATTTATCAGAACAAGAACGTCAAAAATTACTAGTTGATTTTAATCCTCAAGACGAAGACTACGACTATTCTAAAACGATTATAGAATTATTCAGAGAGCAAGTAAGGTTGACACCTGATGCAATTGCCATCTCAAATAACGAAGATGAACTAACGTATCTTGAATTAGAAGAAAGGTCAAATCAGTTTGCTCATTATCTAAGATCAAAAGGAGTAAAGGCAAATTCACTTGTGCCCTTATTCTTAAATCGAAGTTTAGATTTAGTAATAGCTGTTTTAGGTGTGCAAAAATCTGGGGGAGCCTATGTGTCAGTAGATCCATCTTATCCATCAGATCGAATTGATTTTATACTACAAGATGTCAATGCTTCTATTATTGTGACCGAAGAATCATTGAAGTATAGATTAAGTGATGATAGCGAAATCGAAGAAATCTGTATAGATACGGATTGGAAATATATTGACAGACTTGAGGAATCAAAACCTTCAAACACGATAGCACCAAGCGACTTGGCGTATGTAATCTATACCTCAGGAAGTACAGGTAAACCTAAAGGTGTTATGATCACACATTCTAATGCATCGGCATTGATACAATGGGCACACAAAGTATATTCTAAAGAGGATGTATCAGGTATGCTTCTAAGTACCTCATTTAGTTTTGATTTGTCAGTATTTGAATTGTTTACGCCAATAACGATGGGAGGAAGGGTATACATGGTCGAAAATTTATTATCACTCTTAAGTGATTCTGATTCGCCAATTACCTTAGTGAATACAGTGCCTTCATTAATGGAAGAAGTATTACAGACTGGTAGTCTTCCTTCTTCTGTACGAGTGGTCAATTTAGCAGGAGAACCTTTGTCCGCTAATTTGGTAAATAGAATTTATGAACTTGGTCATATCGATAAAGTAAATGACTTGTACGGACCATCAGAAGCGACGACTTATATTACTTATTGTCAAAGAGAATATAAAGGCATTGCAACGATTGGACAGCCTTTAAGTAATTCACAGATTTACATTTTAGGAGACAATCAAGAATTGATGCCGATTGGAAGTACAGGTGAATTATGTATTGGAGGTGCACAAGTAGCTAAGGGTTATCTTGATCGACCAGACTTGACTGCTGAAAAATTTGTAAAGAATCCTTTCTCAGAAGATGAAAATCAGAGGATTTACAAAACAGGTGATTTAGCATGTTGGTTGCCAAACGGTAATATAGAATACAAAGGCAGAAAAGACAATCAAGTCAAGATTAGAGGGTACCGCATCGAGCTTGGAGAAATACAACAAGTGCTAGTTAAGTACGAAGGAATCGATGAAGTTGTAGTGGCTGCTAAAGAACGTGAAAGTGGCGAAAAAGAACTAGTAGCATACTATACAGGTACTGAAGAATTGAATTCAACAAGTTTGAAAGAATTCTTAAAGTCAACATTACCAGCTTATATGGTGCCTGTACATTACATGCACATCGAGGCAATGCCGCTGAACTCTAATGGAAAGGTAGATAAGAAAGCATTACCAAATCCTAAAGAAGGCTATGCAGCCAATCGTGTTTACGTTGCTCCAACGAATGAGTATGAAGAAAAGATGATCGAGATAATGGAGGGCATCTTAAATAAAGAAAAAGTTGGTATAACAGATGACTTTTTTGAACTAGGAGGTAACTCAATACAAGCGACTAAGTTTTCTGTACAGATTACAAAGGCATTTAATGTAAAAATAGGTATAACCGATATTTTTGAACGTGCTACCGCACAAAAGTTAAGTGAGAAAATAGAGGACATGTACTTAGAACAAGAAATTTACAATAGTGATTTTGAAGAAGCAATTATCGTTTAGAATTAAACAAAAACTGTGGTATGAAGACAATACTAGAAGAACTCTCAAGCTTAGGAATAATTCTTAAGTTGAAAGGAGAAAACATCGCAATTGTAGGTAAAAAAGAAAACTTAACAGACCATCTGTTAAGTGAAATAAAGCGATACAAAAAAGAGATCATTGCATACTTAAACGCACAGTTGCTTTTAGATCAAATTCCTGCTATTGAAGAACAAGAATATTACATGGTTTCCAATGCTCAACAAAGACTTTTTCTTGAAGAAGAAAAAACAGGAAACACTGGTTTGTATAATATTCCTGAAATACACGAAATAGAATATGATGTTAGCCAATCGGATGTCGAAAATATCTTTCGAACATTAATGCAAAAACATGAAGTACTAACGACTTGTTTTGTTTATGTAGATGATGTTTTGATGCAGAAAAAAAGATCTGTTGATGAAGTCTCTATTCCGCTTACTTTTTTAGACTTTAGCGATGAAAAGAATAAGGAACAAAGAGTAAAAATAGAATACGAAACTTTTGCATCAAAACCATTTGAATTAATCAATAATTTATTGTGGAGTGCTTGTTTGATAAAAACAGGAGAAAAGAAAAGTGTATTAATGATTAATTTTCATCATACCATATATGATGGCGCATCTAAATCTGTTTTGCTAGCAGACTTTTTGGATCTATTAACAACTCAGCGAAAAGAAGAAAACTACTCAATCGCACCTGATAAAATTGATTATAAAGATTACACGGCTTGGCATCGTAAAATTATAGCTGATCATCATCAGGGAAGCGTTGTTGAATATTGGAAAAATAAAGTTACAGATTTTCCAACTTTCGACTTTCCGCATAAACAGGTACCAAAGAAAAATATTTCTAATAAGAGTACTTGTCTTAGTATAGACATGGGAGCAAGCTTGAGCAATAAGATAAAAACCTTAGCAAAGCAAAACAGAACCAGTTTATACACCGTCTTATTAGCAGGAGTAAAAGCAGTGCTGTATAAGTACACAGGTAAAAATGATTTGAATGTTTTAATTCCAGTTGATGGAAGAAAACAAATTGAGTTGCAGAAAATCGTAGGACTATTTACCAATACCTTACCGCTACGAACGACTTTTTCTGAAGATAGCAATTTTACAGATTTAGTTGGAAAAGTTAAAACGGAATTACAAGGTGCTATCCAACACCAAATGTATCCATTTGATTTTTTAATAAACGATATAAGAAAGCTAAACTCCTTACTGAATTTAGTAGACTTGATCAACGTAATGGTTACGTATACCGTAATAGATGAACCTCAAAAAGTAAGAGAAGAGATTGAGGAGTCAAATGCACAGGCCAAATTTGATATTGAATTTTTCTTTGAGCAAAATGCTTCTACAATTAGCTTAAACTTAAATTACAAAAAAGATTTGTTTGAAGCTGATTTTATGAAAAACCTTGCGCTTCATATTCGAAACGGCTTCGAACAATTTGTCAATTCTCCATCGACTTCCATCAAGACAGTAGACTTGCTGAGTCGAGAAGAAAAAGAAACCCTAGCTTCTTTTAATCATAAAGACCTTAGCGCTAAGAAGTTCAGTACAGCTTTACAACTGTTTCAAGAACAATTAGAAGCCAATCCTAATAAAGTCGCTTCTGTTTTTAGGAATAAAGAAATGACTTATGGTGAGTTGAATCAAAAGTCAGATTTTTTAGCACAGTATTTAATTGATAACGGCATTAAAAAAGGAGACTTGGTATGTATTCTTTTAGATGGTTCTCCTAATCTGTTAGTAAGTATTCTCGGAATTATCAAATCAGGTGCAGCTTATGTTCCGATTGATGTAAAAAATCCGAAAGATAGAATTGACTATATTCTTCAAGATACTAAAAGTAGATTTTTAATATCTGAAGAAACTGCTTACAGCGATCTATCAATTCCTGAAGAAACAGAGGTGTTGGAAATTGATCAGCTATTGATTGATGCTAGTGGGAATAAAACGGTGAATCTTTCGATAGAAATAGAGCTGGATGATTTGGTGTATATTATCTACACGTCAGGTTCGACAGGTAAACCTAAAGGAGTGAAAATCAAACATGAAGGTTTAGGATATCTAGTTCATAATATGGTGAATGCATTAGAGCTAGATGAACAAACAAGAATGCTTCAGTTTTCTTCCTATAGTTTTGATGCCTCTTGTTTCGAAATCTTTTCAACGCTTTGTAGCGGAGGAACATTGATCCTTAGTACGCATAAAGAAAAGATTGACGTGTTGAAAATGATTGATATCATACAATCAAATAATGTGAATACCTTATTGATTCCTCCTTCTTATATCAAATTGCTAGTAGGTAAAATGCCAACAGTAACAAAAATTATTTCAGGAGGAGAACCAATTGATATTAGTCTTGTCGAACGGATCAATGAAGGAAATGTAAAACTTTATAACGCTTATGGTCCAACTGAAAATACAGTAGTTGCTACCTTGTCGGATCAACCACTTACTCCAGACGGATATGTTACAATTGGAAAACCATTGAATGATGTTACGAGTTATGTTTTAGATGCTTCCAACCAATTACTTCCAATAGGTGTAGTAGGGGAGTTATGTTTAGCAGGCAAACAAGTAGCTTCAGGCTATCTGAATAGACCAGAAGAAACAGCAAAGTCTTTTGTGCCAAATCCTTTTTCAGATGACGATCAATTATTGTATAAAACAGGCGATTTAGTAAAATGGTTGCCAGATGGAAACCTCGTCTTTATGGGACGAAAAGATCATCAAGTAAAGATTAGAGGACATCGAATAGAACTCAATGAAATTGAAATCGTTTTACAACGCTATCGAAGTATTTCACAATCTGTAGTCTTAGTTCAAGAAGATGAAAGTGGTGAAAAAAGATTGGTCGCTTATGTTACGTCATTAGATAAGTCAATTGATAAAAAGAAGATTGTAGCTTATATGAAGTCAAAGCTACCTGTTTACATGGTTCCTTTTATCTATGTTCCAATACAGGAATTTCCTTTAACATCTAATGGGAAAATTGATAAGAAAGCATTGATGAAAATGGAAATTGAAGGAGTCGAAGAAGAAGAGTTAAAAGCTCCAGTGACAAATACAGAAAAGAAGTTGACTCCAATATTCCAAGAAGTTTTAGATGTACAAAAAATTGGAATCAATAGTGATTTTTATGAACTAGGTGGTCATTCATTGAAGTTTTTTGAACTACAAGCAAAAATTGTAAAAGAGTTTGGTGTTCAACTACCGATACAAGAAGTCTATGTAAATACGACTATAGAATCGTTAGCAGATTGTATAGATGTCTTTCTAAAAGAAAATAAAAAAGAACTACAACGTACTATTCCAATTGTTGCAAAACAAGAATACTATGAAGCAGATTTGCGTCAAAAGAAAATTTATACACGCTTGACGTTTAGTAAGAAAAAACTGCCATACAATGTATTCTTTATGGATAAGATAGCAGATGTAGATCCTTTGCTAGTAGAGCAATCATTTCAAGTTTTAATTGAAAAACACGAAAGTCTGCGAACAGGATTTTTATTCAAGAACAACAATTTGTATCAACGCGTTTTTTCTAAAGACGAATACAATAATATTCCGTTTAGCTATTTTGATTACGCAAACGAAGAAAAACAAGATGAACTTGTAGACACGCTAGTAGATGAATACAATAATTTGTTATTTGATTTAGACGGTCCTTTTTTATGGAAAGCTGCGCTTATACATAGAGGGAACGGTCAATCATTACTGGTTGTAAGTCTAGATCATATTATAAGTGATGGTATTTCTTTACAAGTATTAGCTAGAGAACTGTTATCTATTTACAATACATTAATGAATAATGGTACACCTAAATTAGAGACTGATCAAATTCAATTAAAAGATTTTACCTCTTGGAAAAATAAACAACTGCAAGAAGACGGTCCAAAATATTTAGCGTACTGGAGAAATAAAGTAGAACAATTTGATAAAGATTGGTCATTAGCTAAAACTCCTGACATCTATCAAGGAGCGACATACAAAGAAGTAATCGACAAAGAAATTAATCAATTTTATAGAAGCATTACTGCTGATGAACGAGCGTTTGTTTATGGTAAAATATTTTCGGCAAAGCCTTTAAAAGGAGATTCGTATCGTACGCTACTGCCTATAGAATATTGGAATAAAATTCAACGCTTAGCAGCTGAAATGAAGACAGGGCCTTTTAATATTTTAGCAGCTTGCTTACTTATAATGATTGCTAGAGAAACGAACAAAGAGCATGTTTATATAGGAGGTCCCTTTTCGTTTAGAGATCGACCAGAGCTTCAGAATATAATTGGTTACATGATTACAGAAATGTTGATAGATTGTAAGATAAGACCTGATATGACTTTTAAAGAAATGATAAAAGAAGTTGAAGGTTCTATTAAAAACAATATGGAAAACATTTACCCATTTGAACAATTATTTGATCAATTGAATATTCCATTCCAGACACTTGGTAAGGTTAGCTTACACTTACGTTCTATCGATGTTACAAAAGAGTCGAATGTACCAACAGAGAAACTGTATAAGTTTGGTGAAAATGATGCACACGCCCACTATGAGCTAAATTATGACCTTGACTTATATAAAGAAGGACTATTGTTTACCTGCGAATATTGGAGAGAAAGTTTTGATAAACCGATGATAAAAAAATATACAGAAAACTACCTTAATGTAATAAGAGAAATGTTGAACAAGTCTGATTCTTTAGTGAGTAAAAAGACCCGCATACTATCGGAGGTTTCAGCCTAACTATACTTAACTAAAATAATTTACTATGAATATTTTTTGTTTACCCTTCGCAGGAGGGGCAGGTTACTCCTATGACCTGTTTAAAAAGAATTCGCCTGATTACCTCAATTTTATTTCTATAGAATTACCAGGTAGAGGCAATCGGATTCTTGAACCCCTGCTCAAGGATGTTCACCTAATGGTAGAGGATATATGGGATCAAATATCCGAAAACCTAGAAAAACCATATTTGCTTTATGGGCACAGTATGGGAAGTCTATTATCCTATTTATTGGTTCGCAAAATAATCAAAGAAGGAAAACCGAGACCAGAGCATATATTTTTAAGCGGCTGCCGACCTCCTTCTACAATCGAGGATATGAAGAAAAGACATTTACTCTCTGAACAAGAATTTTATGACGAATTGAAAGAGATTGGGGGGATGCCAGATATGATTTTAGAAGATAAAGAATTATTAAAATTTTTTACCCCTGTCTTAAGAGCTGATTTTGAAGCAATCGAAAAGTACAAACACGTTAAAGAAGCTCCTCTTGATTTGCCTATAACAGTCATCTTAGGTTCCGAAGAAAATAAAGCTTGGGAACTAATAGATGAATGGAAGAGCATAACAAGAGAAAAGCCTGAAGTATTAAGAATGGAAGGAAACCATTTTTTTATTTACAATCATTACAAAACCATCATAAGAGTTATGTCTAATAAAGTAGCTCTTAATAGCTTTTAACTAATTTAAATAATTCTAGAAAAAAATATCAATTCATGAAATTACTATCTATCTTTTTCAATAGATCTAAACTATTTTATGCGGCCTTTTTTCTGCTTGGCTTCGTAAATGTGTTACTGAATATCGGAATTCTATCTTTCATAAATAATATATTAACTAGCGATGAGGCTATCTATCATAAAGACTATGATTGGATGTTGTTCTTCGGGTTAATCGTTGTTTCATTGGGAGCAAATGCCGTTTTTCAAAGTTACATGGTGAAACTTACCAACGATATTAAATTTGACCTTGAGTTTAATATTCTCGAAAAATTACGATTTGCAAATTATCGCAGTTTTGAAAAATTAGGAAATGAAAAAATATTTACAGCAATAGATGATATCAGAACGATGGTCAATCTACCAGAACTGATCGTTAGTGGTGTCAATGCGATTATTATTGTTATTTGTTGTTTCGCTTACCTTTTCTATATGTCGTGGGTAGGTGCCTTAATGGTAATCGGAATGATGGCTGCATTGTTTGTCTTTTATATGGTTCGAAACAATTACATAGAAAAAGACCTCAACAAAGTTAGAACACTAAGAGATGATTATTACAAAATATTAGATGACTTAATCCATGGTTTTAAAGAAGTAAGAACGAATCCAGTAAGAAGCGAAAACTTATTTGAAAAGTTCTTACTTACCAACCGTATGAGTGCAAAGGATTTAAGCTTGGGGGCCAATATTAAATACATGGTCAATGAGTTGACAGGTAACTATAGCTGGTATGTTGTTTTCGGTTTGATCCTTTTTGCAATGCCAATGTATTTTGCTGTTGACCGATCGATCCTAACAAGTTACATGGTGACTGTACTTTATATGATGGGACCTATTTCACTTATCATTACATTGATTCCTGCTTATACTCATATCAAAATTGCATTAAGTCGATTAGGTGATTTCCATAATGTAGTCACGAACAAATTACAATTAGAAGTTCCTGTAGAAAACAGTGTTGTTGAATTAGAAGAATTTGAGAATCTTAGATTTGAAGATATTGTTTTCGAATACAATGAAGGTGGCGTTAAGTCCTTTACACTTGGACCTATAAACTTTGAAATAAATAAAGGAAAAATTATTTTCATCACTGGAGGTAACGGAAGTGGTAAGAGTACATTTATGAATATTCTTGCAGGTTTATTCCGTCCCGTTGCAGGAAATGTTTACTTCAATAATAAATGGATCTCTGGCGATGAAGTACCTAAGTTGAGAGATTATATTACTACAATTTTTACTACACCTCACTTATTCGCTAAAAACTATAACAACTTCGAAATCAACGAAAATGTTATTGAGCTTAAAGAATTAATTGAGTTGATGAGACTCGAAGGTAAACTAGAATTCACAGATAATAATATTAGTCCAAAGTTGTCGAAAGGACAACAAAAACGATTGGCTATGATCTTAAGTTTACTAGAACATAAGCCGATTATCTTACTAGATGAATGGGCGGCTGAACAAGACCCTGTATTTAGAGCATTCTTTTACAGAGAATTATTGCCGAAGCTTAAAGACGAAGGTAAGACCATTATCGCTGTAACGCACGATGATCACTATTTCGATGTAGCGGATGAATTAGTCAAATTTAACTACGGAAAAATTGAAGTGAGTAAACAAGAAAACCCTGTACTGGTATAATTTCTTAACAATAAAAAATAAGTTTTTGCTAAAATAAAAAATAATAATTATGAAATATTTAAAGCCCAATGTTGTTATTGAACCTCTAATTGATAGATGGTATGCATGGAGTCATCTAGTATCTCCAGCAACTGCTGCAATGAATATTGTAGGTAGACACTTGAAAATTACAGACTCCTATATTCAAGCACCTCATATTCATCAGGAAGCAGTAAAGCACCCAGACTTAAAGGGAGGACCATTTATGGATTTACCTGATGGTAAACTGGATGATGTAAAAGCAATAAGAGAGCATACGGTTACAGAGCATAAGGATTTGTTAGAACTGGCAGCAGCCTTTAAAGAGTTAGACCAGCTTCTAATGGAGAAAGGAAAAGGGTTCTCCTTGCAACCGCTCTATGATGAAATGCCTGAGATTTTAAAAGGATATGTTGAGCTTGTTTATGACCTAAATAATAATCCATCTTATAGAATATACGAAGCCTTACTCTATAATAGCCCTTACTACAAAGAGTCTGCTCAAAGTATTGCAATATGGATTACAAACAATGATGAACGTCCATTCGTATTGAGTACGCCAAAGCTAGATGAAGAAGGAGTTATTCACTTAAACATTCCTTTTTCAAGCGAGGCTATAGATATGCTAAGTAAAATGAAGCGAGTTCCTGCTTCATACGAAGAAGTAAAAAATGCCTTAGGTATCGAAGAAAAAGACGAAGCATTATTTAGTACATTCTTTACGGATGAAGTACCACCTAAATATGAAAAATATGAAGGCGACAAAGTAAGAATGAGATATATGGGGCATGCCTGTATATTGGTTGAAACTAAAGATGTAACCATCCTTTTAGACCCTCTAGTAAGTTACTATGGTTACGAACAGGAAATAGATCGTTTTTCGGATATGCACTTGCCTGAAGTAATCGATTATGTACTTATTACGCATAATCATCAAGATCATATTTTATTTGAAACTCTTTTACCATTAAGACATCGAATTAAAAATATAGTAGTACCTCGATCTACTAGCGGATCACTTCAAGATCCTAATCTGAAATTGATGTTCAATAATATTGGATTTAATAATGTTGTCGAAATAGATGATATGATGTCTATTCAATTTGAAGATTGTACAATTACTGGACTACCATTTATTGGTGAGCATTGCGACTTGAATATTCAGTCTAAAAATTGTCATCATGTTCAAGTAGGAGATTTCTCTATGTTGTTTGCTGCAGATTCATGTAACGTACAACCTAAGTTATATGAAAATATTCAAAAAATAATTGGAGATGTAGATGTGATTTTCTTAGGAATGGAATGTGATGGTGCTCCATTAACTTGGTTATATGGTCCGTTACTTACGAATGAGCTAAGTAGAGAAAAAGATCAGTCAAGAAGATTGGCTGGATGTAATTTTGAACAAGGTCAAGAATTGGTAGATTCATTTACTCCAAAAGAAGTATATGTTTATGCAATGGGAGCAGAACCTTGGTTAGAGTACATCAGTAGTATTGTCTATACGCCTGAATCGCATCCTATTGTACAATCTAACAAGTTGGTAGATTACTGTACAAATAAAGGAATTATTGCTGAGCGTCTTTTCGGCGAGAAAGAAATTCTCTACTCAACAGAGAGAGTTGCTGAACCACAATTAGTATAAAAATGAGAGGGGCATGCAGTTCATGTATCAATTGTGGGGCGTGTAAAATTACAGAAATATTGCAAAGAGATGTGTTGCCTAACAAGCAACCATCTCTTCGTGAAAAGATAGATGAATATTTTATGGCCTTGGTAGAATTAAATTCCTTTAATGGATGTGTGATCATTAAACAAAATGGAAAAGAAATTTTACGAAAGTCATATAATATTTCATCAGATAAAGCAAAAGACCTTCGAGTCAACATGAATAGTCAGTTTGATATTCATTCTATTTCAAAGCTGTTCGTTAATCTTAGCATTCTAAAATTAGAAAAAGAAGCTAAGCTAAACCGATCAGATTATTTGAATAAATACTTTGCAGACTTTCCAAATGGCGACAAGATTACCATTCAGCATTTGATGAATCATCAGTCAGGATTGCCTAGAGAATTGACTGACTCGCAATACCGAAACAAAGACCTTGACCTTGAGCAATTAGTGATCTTAATTAAACAAGAAGAACTCGTTTTCGAACCAGGAACAAAAGTCCTCTATTCCAATCTTGGTTTTCAATTACTGTTTTATCTAATTGCTCAAGTATCGAAAATACATGTTGCTCAATATATAAAGAAGCATATTTTTGAAGCATTAGCAATGGAGCATGCTGGAAGTCATTACGCTAACGATAATTTATTTTACCATGTACAAAACCACACATTAGAGAATGGTGAAATTATTCCTGTTAGTAATTTTGAAGGAGATAATACACGAAACAGACAGTTTTATGCTTCTGCAGATGATCTTATGTTGGCCATAAATCATATCAAGAATAATGACGAATATTGGAAAATAATTTCCAATGAAGAGCAGCGTATAGCAAAATGGTCGGGAGGTTCTGAAGGTGTAAGATCTTTGATGCTACTAGACAAAGAGCTAGATTATAACATTGTTCTTCTGTCTAATGTTGATAGTATACCACTATATAAAGTTATCGAAGATATACCGAAAATTATTAAGAACGAATACTACGAATTGCCAAGTAAAATAAATCGAAAATCAATTAACCTATCCGTTAATTTTTTGAAAAAATACGAAGGTGTTTACGAGTTTATAGATCTTAACCAAATGGTTGTTGAATTTAAAATTCAAAATAGAAAACTTGTCGTTTTAAAAGAAGGTGATGAAGATGTAATACTAAGTGCTGCAAGTGCGACAACGTTTTTTGAGGCCCCCGACTCTGAACAATGGTTTGAATTTGAACAAACAGCAGATAATGAATATCAGATTTATTTAATTTGGTTAGGAAATAAATGGAAAGGAAACAGGCTAACTTAGCCTGTGATTCTTCTATTCTTATCAAAAGCATAATAGGATTATTAATACTTATTAGAGTTAGGACTATAATAGTGCAACTATTTAGAATGAACTCTGCTATAAATTATTTTTTTTATTCAATAGAAATTATTTGTAAAATGGACAGAAAAATCGAAAAAAGAAAATGGACAGCAAAGAAAGTCGTACCAATGCTAGCTTCTATAGCATTGCTAGGATTTATTGCTCATTATCTATTCCAAGAAAAGGAATATGAACTAAAAGTTGACAAAAGCAAAATGTCGGTTGCGACAGTTAGCAAAGGAAACTTCCAAGAGTATATCTTCAAAAATGGTATTCTTGAACCTGTTAACACCCGCTATGTCGATGCATTACAATCGGGCTATGTGAAAAAAATTCATAAAGAGTCTGGAGAAATGTTGAAAGCAGGAGATGTAATCATGGAATTAGCTAATGCTGAATTTGAATTACAGGTGATGGAAAGGAAGGCATTGCTATACGAACAACTAAATCTACTTCGTAACTCCAAACTTCAACTTAATCAGAATACACTGGGTCTGAAAAGTGACCTAGAAGAAATTAACTACAAAGTAAATCTGCTAGAGCCAAAGTTTAGGCGTGTAGCACAATTATACAACGACACTTTGATCGCTCAAGAAGATTACGAAGCTGTTATGTACGAATACGGTTTTAATCAAAAAAGAAAGAAACTAATTTCTGAATCGTTAAAGAACGACTCCTTATCTCGCAATCAACAATTCTCACAAATACAACAATCGGAGAAAAGTACCATGCAGAGTTTAGCGGCTGTCGATAATATCTTAAACTCATTAATCATTAGAGCACCTAGAGCAGGTCAAGTATCTTTAGCTGATATTCAGGAAGGACAATCAGTCAGTACAGGAATGAGACTAGGACAAATCAATGACCTTAATGATTTTAAATTACGAGTAGCAATTGACGAAATTTACTTGTCAAAAATCAAAGAAGGACAACGAGGAGATGTAACATATAAAAACAAGAAATACAAACTTAATATCACAAAAATTTATCCTACGATCAAGGATAATCTTTTTAACGTAGATATGGAGTTTGTAGATGGAACGCCTAGAGATATCAAAGTCGGACAATCTTTCAGAGTTCGCTTAGAGTTGAGTAGCCAAGCTCAAGCATATTTATTGCCTGTTGGTGCCTTTTATAACGATACAGGAGGTAAATGGGTCTATGTAATGGAAGATGACAAAGCTGTGAGAAGAAATGTAACGATTGGACGTAAAAATCCAGACTACTACGAAGTACTTGCTGGTTTAGATGAAGGAGATGAAATCATTATTTCTTCTTATGAAATTTATGGGCAATCGAAGATGCTCTCATTTAAGTAATGGTTAAAAAATAACTTCCTGATTTCGTTTATGCTCTTTTGCTACTA
>JAHDIP010000007.1:0-3687 GCA_020630735.1 Saprospiraceae bacterium
TTTATTAGCTTTTGCTCCTAGTTTTGAAAATAGTAATCGTAATAGAAAATACCAATTGGGAACATTGGGGAATAACCAATTAGAAGTAGAACAGGTTATTAATGAATTTGGTGGTGATGCTTATAAAGGAGAACAAGCCGTCAAAGCAGCATTTGTTAAAAATGCTGAGCCTTATAAGTTATTACATTTAGCAATGCATGCTAAGGCAAACGATAAAAATGGTGAGCTTTCCTATCTAGCATTTACTGATACTAGAGATTCAGTTCATCAAGACTTCTTATCTGCAAATGAACTATATGGAATGAAGCTAAATGCAGAAATGGTTGTATTAAGTGCTTGTGAAACTGGAGTAGGAGAGTTAAAAAGAGGAGAAGGTATTATTAGTTTATCAAGGGCATTTTCTTATGCAGGAGCTAAAAGTATTATTACCAGTTTGTGGAGTATTAGTGATCAAAAAACTGCAGATTTAATGAAATTGTTTTATAGTAATTTAGTAGAAGGACATACTAAAGACAAAGCTTTGCAACAAGCAAAAATAAAATTCATTGAGGCGAATAGAAATACTACTGCTCATCCTTTTTATTGGGCAGGTTTCATTCCTATAGGTAATATGGAAGCAATAAGTATCCAACAACAAAATTATTGGTATTGGACACTTATTCCATTGTTTATTATTTTGATGATCTTTTTTCTTTACCTGAAATTACGAAACTAAATTATTAACGACAGCATCTGGAGCAACTCGAACAACTGCTGCAATACCTTTTTGCATAGTAGCTTTAGAAGCATACATTTGACTGCTGCCTATAATCTGTTTGTTCTTTGCTAAAAGATTGAAATGATGCTTTCCATTTTTGGCAACTTTACGTTCAAAGTTTTCGTCACTTATAGAATTGTTTTTAACAGATTTTATACCATTTTTACAGCCACTTAAATCATTATAGCCTTGACTGCTAAGAATAACTTGCCCATTTTTTGCTTTTAGGTTGAAGTAATATTTTTTGTTTTTTCCAGAAAAAATTTCAAATTTCATATTCAATTTTTTTAGTAAAAGAAAAAGCAAAATATAAAAATATTTTTAATGTGTCAATAGGTGATAAAAAAAGCCTGCTGAAATATTTCAGCAGGCTTTTTTTATCGAATAATTTGTTATTTCTGAACAACAAACTTTTTAGCATAAATACCACTAGCTGTTTGGATTTGGACAAAGTAAATGCCACTAGCTAAATCCGTTGTATTTAATTGTGCATTAAATAGATTTCTAAATTGTTCTTTGTACATTGTTTGTCCTTGAATATTTAGAATACTTAAAGTCGATTCTCCTAAGCCTGTACCAAGTAACTGAAGACTCAATTGCTCATTAGTAGGGTTAGGATACAATTTGATTTGATCTTCAGAAAATACATTTTTAGTAGTAGTATAAACTGCATTTTCATCAAGATTAATATTAAAAGCAGGTATTCCTAACCAACCACCATCACCATCACTTACAGTAAAGGTAAAGTAATCAGTTGCTGCACCATCACCATTGTGCTCATAAGAAATACGATAATCATTAAGAGCACCTTGTGTGAATTGACCACCTGCTGCTAAAGGTTGATTATCAAGATAGACAGTACCATGTTGTGTAGGTTCTACTATTGTATATCGAAGATCATTCGGTGTATTATCATCGTCTTGAGTAAGAAGGAATGGTTTCGTTAGTGTTCTAGTATCTCCTGGATTAACAGGGAATAAATCATTATTGACGATGTATGGATCAGCAGTTGTTAAGCTAGAGCAAAATTCAACTCCCCAATCTATAAGGTCACCACCATTAAAACCGCTTGATGTTACATTTACTCTCAATAACCATGTTCCTTGAGATTCTTCGCCATTGAAAACCGCTAAGCTGCCTTCAGGTTGGAAGATTGCTCCATTGATGGGAGGGCAAGACACAGTATTTGGAGCATCATCATCAAATCCACAATAAATTTTATTGGTATTGAAGCAATCACCACTGTACAAAACAACTTCCGTTCCAGCAGGACTAATTAGGGTTAAGTTAATACTGTTGATTGGAGAGAAAGAAAAGTCAATAAGTGGAATATTCATATCACTAATCGTACCACTAGTATTGATTGTTAAAGAAGATTCAACTTCAGAATTATTAGAAACAGGAACAAATACAGGAACATCTGTACTTTCATCAGCAGCACATAAAGCCGCTACAGTATGAAAAGCAAAAGGACCAAAAAAGTCAGCAGCACCACATTCATTTGTAGGTCTTACTCTCCAGTAAACTAAAATATTTTCATCTAGCAAAGTAGAAAGATTAAACGTATTTGTATTCAATCCATACCCTTCAGCAATCATAGAATCATCATCGAAAGAAGGACTACTTGCAATTTGGATATCGTATTCCTCTGCATCGGTTACATCTGTCCATTCAAACTCTGTAGACCCAACAATTCCTGAAGTTCCATTAGGAGGACTTAATAGTTCAAAACTTGAAAAGTCATTTGAAACAGTTGTGAAACTAGTTGTCAAAGTGATGGGATCAGCACCAGTTGCTTCTGCTAGGACTTCTACCGTAAAGTCTCCTTCTGTTGTAACAGTACTCATATCTATTTCTAAAGTAGTTCCTTCAGAAGGGCTAACACCATTAGTAGTAAAATTACTTGTCGCACCCGCAGGTAATCCAGATACAACACTAAAAGTAATTGCATCACTAAAGCCCATTGTGCTACTTGTAACTAATTCAATCATTGCGTTATCAGGAAGACAAACTTGTTGATTATTTGGAGAAATACCTGCAGAAAAACCAGCAGTGGTTGCAGCTTCTATACTAAAATTTTGATTAGAGATATCGAAGAAAATATTGTCAGCAGCTTCTACTCTTACTCTAGCTGAATTACTAATATTATTTGGAACTAAAATAAATTCAGAACCATCATTCGAAACATTTTCGGCTAAGGTAATAGGATAGGTATAACCGCCATCAGTAGATAGTTTGATATTTACACTTTGGCAATTTACTAAGAAGTTAGTTGTATTTGCAACATCCCATGTTACTTCCGTATATTCATTCACGATCCAAGTAGCACCACCAGTATTTGGTGCAGTTACCAAAAATGGTCCTGCATTATTATCAGATTTGAATGCTACTTCACCGTAAGAAACACCCCCACCTTCAGGATTATTATCTCTCACCATGATATAAAAGGTAAGATCTCTAGCATAAGAAGGTAAAATCTCTTGGTTATCTAGATTGTTATTTACAATTTTATCCATTCTAGGAAAAACTCTATTCGGCACATCTGTTGGTAAAAAAGAACGGAAAAGAGGAGCGTTTAATGTAACATTTCCGATAGGAGCTAAAGGCCCTAAATCATGTTGTTCCCAGCAATAACTTAGCGCATCATTTTCAGCATCTGTTGCCGTACATGTTAGTTCAAATGGTGTATCGATAGGAATATAAAAACCATCTTCATAAGATAACTCAATATCAGGAGTCGTATTATTGGTAGCAATTACTTGCGCACAAGTACTCCCAGGACCGTCGACAGCAAAGTTTTTAATTAAGAGAGCAGAACTATGGTGAAAGTATTCATCATCAGTTGGCTGTAACCAAGCTTCACAACCTGCACCAGCATAACTCATGATCGTACTACCACTTCCTGGTTCGTATGCTGTAGAAGCAGTTTC
>JAHDIP010000007.1:3787-35267 GCA_020630735.1 Saprospiraceae bacterium
TGAGGATTATCAAACAATAGTAAATCATTATCTGCTATCAGTATATAACGGACTGCAGCGTCTACTTCAAAAATACTATTCACATCACTTACTACTTCTGCTACTGAAGCTAATACCGAACTTAGACTATTACCATGAGAAATATACCACTCTCCAGTCGTTGCTACTGCTATACGATAAGTTCTAAGTTCTACTGCTTCACCATCTCTGTTTGTTACATGACTATGGTCTTCAGGAATAGAACTTTGAGTATAAAGAACATTATCATGCTCTTCATTTTCGCCTACTTTACAAGATGCCATACCTTGCATACTCGTAGCATCGATTAAACAATCTCTATTGTAAAACGTAGTATAAAATTCTTGTTGACCTTCGGCTAAAGGTACGATCAATGAACTTCCTTTGGCGGAATGGATAATGGCATGAAAGCCTTTTACAGAAAATACAATTCGAGTAGTTGTACTTGGGTTTTCAGCACTCCTTCCTGAATAGGTTTTTAGTGTTGGAAATTTTATAGCCAAACCTTCTTCCATAATTGGCGATTCAACCAAATTGAAAATTTCATTGCTTCCATCAGGTAAGGGTAAACTTACAGATAATGGATGAGTTCTAGCAGCTGCTGTAAATTCCATCGGAGCTTGTAGTAGAGTAGTGCGCATCGTTTCAGCATCCAATCTAACATCTCGTTCTTGTTGAATATTGATTTCTTGATTCGCTCTTTCCAAATGACTAATGCTGCTTTCGCTTACATCTTGCCAAAAGTTATTTTGTGATTGGGCATTAAGAAATCCCGCAAATGCCATGCAGATTGTAAGAAGTAGTGCTTTTTGCATATCGACTATAAATTTGGTTTGTGAATTACTTTGTGTAGAAACTAATAAAGTACAAACGAATAGTATACCTTATAAGTTTAATGTTTGTAAGCTTTAATAGCTAAGAATAAGGGTATTGCCGTTTAGTTGACGATTTTTACCCTTGCAAATATACTTCGATTAAGGATATTAAAAAAATGAAAATCTTTTATTTGTCGGCGAAAAGTATTCCTTTGTAGATTAGTTGCCTGTAAAAAAATAAAAAAGTGATATAACATACTCTTTTCTAGGTAACGATTAAACATAAGTTGAAGAACTTAGAAATAGAATTTTTGTATCAAGAGGTCTTCTTTTTGTTTGTGCAAAGTGCTTACAGGAATAGCTTTAAACCTACAACGACGTATTGATGCTAAAAGACTTAGACTAAATGTTCAGGGTATTTTTTACTAAAAAGTAGCCCTCACTTGTGCTCTACCTAAATGGATAATATCGGCCTCTCCTGTTTTTCGACCTTCATAACTCATACTGAGTAGTACATTCGTTGCCAATCGACGTTCAAAGGTGAGATTCCAAATATAATTTCGACCGTTTTTGAGTCCTTCGAGCATCGCAAATTCGATAGGTGTATTTTCGGTGCCTTCAAAATTAATGAGTGCATAGGAGAGATTTAGCCTTATGGACGTTTTGGTGTTTTGATTAAAAGTAGTTTCTAGTCGAATGTTATTGATGAGTGCTTTTTCATTATTATTTTCAGGTGCAATATTTTTACTTTCTTGGTATTTAAAAACGGTTTTTGCTCTAAAGTTTTGAGTAGGTTGAAAGGTTAATTCTGGTTCTAGTTTCCAAAAATTGATAGTATAACGCCGATTGGTGAAAAATTCCGAATCATTCAATTGTTGACCTTGAGCAAGATAAAAAATACTACTAAACGCTTTATTTAGATTCCAACGGGTACGAAGAAAACTCTCTGTTTTTCGACGACTTTCATAGCCTGTTGTTAGGACTACTTTATTCTTATTGTCAAAGTTTCCCAACTGAATATCAAAAATCGGATTGGAACGATTAAAGTATAATACATTTCTGATAAGTGAGGTTGTTGCCACTAAAGAAGTATCTGCTACATCTAATTGAAATGGGTTCCAAGGTGATACCATTTCTGCTTCTCTAGTTCGTCTTACAATCTTTAACGTTGATTGAGTCGAAAATTTACTAAGCGTTTTTTTGACTCCTTCAGCCTTATGCCAAATGGTACGAGGGTCAATACGTAAACTTTGATTAAACTGCACATTATTGGTTCGAATAAAATCATCTGTTACGATAGTTACTCGAATAACATCTGCTTGATTCTGGAAAGCTGCTTCGACAATTTCATCTTGTTGTACCACACCGTCTTCATTAAAGTCTCCAAGTAATTGGTAAACACCTTCTCCTGGATTAACCTGCAAATATTGATACTCAATTTTGGGCTCTTGACCTGACCCAATTTCATAAGATGTATTTGAACGAATAGCCCCTTTTAGTAAATTCAAATCATATTCGACTCTGCCCAAATACGTTTCTTGTGCTTGCTGGTTGATGAGCGTACTGTCCACAATTTCTAATTCTCGATAGGTCATATTCCAACGAAGTAAAGCACGTGCTGACTGTTGCCATTTTCCGTGTACATTCAATTCTTCAGCGATACTAGATTGTTCAAATTTTTGACGGACTGGAGCGTAGTCATAGCGGTTGGTATAGTTGATGCCAAACGACGTTTTATTTTTTTCGGGACTTTGTAAATAGACTCGATAGAGGTCATAGTAAAAACTATTGATCGTGAGTGAATCCGTATTGACAGCATAGCGTTCGTTTTTTTCACGTTCTCCATAAACACCGATTTTCCAATTATTCCAATTTTCAAACACTTTATAGATATCTATTTTAGGTCTAAAAAATTGACTTTCTTCTGTCAAACTTTCGGTACTCAATAAGCTTCCTTTTGCATCTACATAAAAACCTGCTTTGTTGAATTGTAGTTGAGCAGCGTGTTTTGTTCCTGTATATAAATCATCTTTCAAAAAAGTACCAAACTCGTAAGAGGTACGACCTAATTTTTTATTACGTAGAGCAAGACTACCTTTTATTAAATGCTCATTTGAACGTAAATCTGTATTTTGGTTAAGTTGATTGCCAGTATTGGTATTCCAATCTCTTGTAAACTCAGCAGGACGGTAAGGGTTTAATGCTTGGAATTTATTTTCGACAAATTCATAATTGACATTCGTTTCAAGTAGCCATTCTTGATCCTCTTTTCCAAGTTTTTTTTCATTCTCAAAATTAGTGAAAATAGCAACTCCTCTATCATCTTGATCTCCTTTTTTAGAAAACAAATTGATGTCATTATTACTCATTGCAACCTCTGTTTTTAAGGTCGAATGTTTTGTCAATTGATAGTCGGCACCGAGGCTATACATCTGTCGTTTGCTAGGTGCAATGAGTCGAGTAAGTGGTTCAAAATTTCCCTGCAATTCTCCCGTAAGTGGATCAGGAGCAATCCATTGATATACTCGTCCGTTAGCAGCAGAAGGTATCTGAATATAGTTGCCATTTCCTTGTCCCACTTCTAAAAAAGTAGCAACATATTTTGCACTATCTCGATTAGTTGTATAAACCAAAATACTATCAAATTGTTCCCCAACGACAAGTGTATCTACCAATTTGTACATGACTCTAAATTCACTAAATTCTCCTAAGGTGTCGATGCTAGAAGATAAGGCATTTTCTACCTCGTCGCCTATATTGCTTAAAAACAATTTGTCGCTTTCGGTAAGGTCATTGGCATTACCAGAGTTTTTACTATCCTGTTCGGAATAGACGTTAAGATGGAGACGTAATTTATCTGTTTTATATTCTGTACCAAAAGCATACAGTGAACGCAAATAGTTTTGATCGGAATATTCAAACTCTACTATGATTCGACTATCTTTAGTAATTAATCGTTTATTGGTGAAAGTAATATCTCCTCGGTTGTAATCTATTACATAATCATTCTGTAAACCACGGGTCAAGAGTGCACCATCCAAATATACTTTTTCAGTACCCGACAAAATAATAATGAAGCGTTCGCCATCACCACCTCGTAGGCGATATGGTCCTTGGTTGCCTTCCTGTTGAGCAATAATATTTCGAGCAAATTTTCCTCTTGCGATAGCTGCACTTACCTTATTACTTAATACTCCTTTTGATAATGCTGTCTCATTTCGAAAAGTCGCTCCTTGCAATTTTTTGTAATAATTCATAAAATAGGAATTGGGGCGAGCAAGCTCATAATCTCCTGCAATAAGGGTATTGTTTCGACGCTTGAGTTGGATGAAAATTTTATCAAATTCTTGAAGTTGTTGGGTATTACCTTCGGGTTGTAGCGGAATACTATTGTCGGTGATAGCAGCTAATATTTCTACATCGTCTCCGAGGTTACCTGCTAATTGCAAATTGAAACTAGAATTCAATACCAAGTTTTGATTATTACCAAAAGAAATACCTCTAGCAAAACTCCCATTATAATCCAAGCCTTGAAAATCAAGCAATCCTGTCTGCTGTTCATACGGACTATAATCAAATCCAATATAAGTACCATCGGCAGCATCGAGCAGTCGACTGGTGTCTATGTGGTTGTAGTTTTTACTCAAATCAAAGGGCAATACTCGGTAGCGAATATCAATTTTGGAAGGCAATAGGAAGCCTTTTTCTTGCGTTTTCCAGATCAATTCTTTATCAGAAACCCTATAATATAGTGGGGCTATTTTTTGACCATTTTCTCCATTAAATAGTTCTACTGATTCTGGTAATATAGTTAGTGTGTCAAGGTTTATTAAGCTATCAGAGTTTATGGTAAGCGTTTTTGTTCGCCAGTTGGAAAGCTCCGTTTGGGCGGCAATAGAAGATACTACAAAACAGAGTAGACATAAAAGGAGTACGTTTCTAATCATTCATCATCGTTGAGTCATGTAGTATTAACGATTAGAATGAATTTTTGTTATCGGGACACAGATATGTACGGATTGGGGCGGATTTGCACGGATTGTTTGGGCACGGATTTCTCTGTGGGGCAGGTTTGACGAAATGGGAATAAAAAAACACGGATTTCTCTTTTACTTGTAAGAGAAATCCGTGAAAATCCAAGCTGCTTTAGCAGCGATAAAAATCTGTTCTATCCGTGTACCTAGAAGGTGATCGTTTTTGAATCTTGCGCCGTACCATCACTATTGGTAGCTTTCACAATAACTTTATTCGAACCTCTTTCCAAGATCAAATTTGTATTAAGAGTCTTAGTTGAAGCATTGTACGTAAAGTTGGTATGTGGCTTACCATTGATGGTAATGGTAATCTGACTTTTACCCGTTACATTCTCTACTTTTGCTGTCATCGTACTACCTGCTGAATTTGGATTCATTGGATTCGAAGCAGGTTGACTGACTGTTAGTATCTTTACAGTAGGAGGTGTTTTTGTTTCTGCTTTGTACTTAATAGATGTAGTTGCAGAACCTTCACCAGCCGAATTTTTAGCTTTGATGACTAAAGTATTATTGTTGTTTTTCAACTTTACATTAGCTGTAACTTGATTCTTGTTCGGTGAAAAAGTAAACGTATTTGGCTTACCATTAAGCATCAGAGTAATATCGTTTTTACTAGTAACATTTTTGACAGTAGCAGTAATCGTGATATTCTTTTTGGTAGAAGTCGTACCCGATTTTGATGGCTTTGTAAATGAAACGATAGGTTTTGGCGCTTGTTTTTTCGTATAAGTAATCGTAGTGCTTGCGTCATCAGAACCCGCCTCATTCTTTACTCTAATCTTATAAGTATTCTTTCCTTCTTTCAAGTTAACATTACTCGAAAATTTACCATTACTATAGGTAAAGTTCGTCGATGTTTTCCCGTTTGCCGTAAAGGTAATACCACTCTTAGTTTTAATATTCGTGATAGTTGCTTTTATCGTTGCTTTCGAAGTTTGTACAGTTGTATTTTTCTTCGGACTTGTAATCGTTACAGAAGGTGGTTTTGTAGTAACAGGCTTTTTGTAATTTACTTTTACAGTAGCATCATCTTCGCCATCACTATTTTTACCTTTTACATAAATAGTATTGCTTCCTTCTTTTAAAGAAATACTCGCTTGTAAATTAGTATTACTAAAGCTAAAGTTGCTAATTGTTTTTCCATTTACTTTCAAGGTTACCCCTTGTTTATTCGTCACATTTTTAATTGTAGCTTTTACGGTACTACTAGCAGAAGAAGTAGAGCTGTTATTTTTCGGACTTGTAATCGTTACGACAGGAGGCTTCTTTTGTGTAGAACCAGAACCCATAGATAAGTAACGAATCTTAGCTGTAGCTTGATCACTGCCATACTTATTTGTCGCTTTTATTGTTATGGTATTATTCCCTGTATCCAGAGAAATAGTTTTGCTTACCTTCTTAGAATTTTTATCAAAAGAAAAGTCAGTAATATTTTTACCATTAAAGGTAAATTTAATTTCGTTTTTACTAGTAACATTTAATACAGTCGCTTTGATCGTTTTCGATTTTTTAGAACTTGTACTAGAGCCACCAGTTGGATCAGTGATTGTTACCTTAGGTTTTGCATTAGTAGACGAAGGAGGTGTTGTAGTACTTGTACTATATTTGATTGTCACTTCATCACTATTCTGACCAGCGTTATTCTTAGCAGTAATTAATACACGGTTGTTTCCATTATCTAGTGTTAAGTTTGTACTTACAGTAGTTCCACTAAACGAGAAATCAGAATTTCGTCCGTTTACTTTTACGGAGATATCATTTTTTCTAGAAACGTTTTTAACTGTCGCTTTAACGGTTGTCGTTCGTTTGCTAGATGTATATGGATCACGGTTTGGAGTGGTAATGTTTACTATTGGAGATGCTTGTTGTTGCGTTTGTACATACACCAATATTGCTTCATCTCTAGCATTACCATCTTGATTAGAAACCGAAATTCGGATATTATTTTTACCAGGATTTAGGTATAAGTTTGCGGCTACTTTTCCTCTACTTTCATCAAAATTAAAATCACGTACTTGTTGATTATTCAATGTGATTTGAATATCACGTTGAGATCGTACATATTTCGTTGTAGCCTTTAAGGTAAACTGACTATTACTTACTTCTTGAGAATTTCTCGATGGACTCGTAATTCTTACAGTAGGTTTGTACACCTGCTGATTGGTAACAGGCGGCGGTGGAGGATTCGTTGTTGTCGGAGGTCGAGTATCAGGCTCGTATATTATCACTAAAGATTCTTCGTCGCTACCTGCTGCATTTGTGGCACGGATACGCACACTATTTTTACCAGGACGAAGATTAAAATTAGCCGTAAGTTTTTCTCTGTAAAAATCAAAGTTTGTTTGCTTGCCATTTACCTTTACTGAAATATCAGCAGCACTATTTACATTTTTTACATTCGCTCGTATACGACCATCGCTGAAAGCAGTCGTATATGGATTTCCATTTGGATCAATCACTTCTATAAATGGAGGTTGTAATTTCTTTTTGTCTGGGCTAACGATCCATTTTAATGATAATGAAGTATAGTGATGAATATCATTTTCAGCACTAGCGGCATCACTATACTGTTGCCATTGTTGTCCGTCGAGGTCGTCTGTTCTTGCAAAGGTCACTTTATGCGTAATACCAGCAGAAAAACGAGGTGTAAATTGATAACCTAACTCTACACCAAGTGCAGGCATAATACCTATTTTGCCATCGCCATTATTAGAACCTTGAGCAGCCGTTTCATAATTGCCGTCTTGTAAGGCATCTAAAGAAGAAAGAATACTTGAACGAGAAGCAGTAGTATCTATCGAAGCATAATTATAAATACCAGAACCATTACTTTGATTCGTAGAGGTGTTATACCAATCAAGCCCAATACCACCAAATAGTGCTAAGTTAACTCCAGTACGTTCACGAAGACGATTGAACGAAATAACACCTTCTAGTGCCAATTCACCCATATCTGTTTTGTTGTTTAGGTACGCAAAACCAGGACCGTTTCCTTCCGTTCTATAATCAGTTCCTTTATTTCCATTTATGGCATTATTATTATTGATACCATAAGTTCTAAAATGATCTTGTCCGTAGGTACGCGTATAAAGTGCTCGACCTCTAAGATCAAATGCAATAGGAGCACCAGGTTGGTAATAAAAGTTTTTAGCTAGGGTCAAACCACCACCATAACCTTCTAGTAAGGCACAAACATCACTTTGCTGATAAGCAGCACCAGCATTAAGCCCAATTGTCCAATATCCAGGTGTTCTTACTGTTGCTTCTTGGGCAGTTGTCTGTGCCAAGAAAAGAACGAGTAACAAGGCTGGAGTCCATATTTTTCTGATAAGCCTTTCCATATCTTTGGTTTTTGTAAAATTTATTCAATGTATTTTTAAAAAAATTAATATAACAATTATTTGAAATTCATTTGGCAATGTTTTATTAGATATTCTTTAGACGTCTAATTTTTGTATTGTATACCTGCAAAGTATCACATTTTAGACCAATAAAAAAATGCGATAACTGTGAGTTTTAAGAATTGATTGTTGATGATTTGGTTGAATTTGTTGGACTTAAGGCTTTGAATCACTAGAGTATTGTTCATTTAGTTTCTTAGTAATCAATTATTTAGCCATAAGGTATCTCTTTTGTACAAGAAAAAACAGAAAAGGTTGCTTGAGAGAATAATATATGTTAAAATTTTAATGTAAAGTGATGATGTTTAACAGAACTTTAATGAAGCATTTTTATAATGTTAAGGAAGAAAAGCAGCTTTTGGATCTGCAAAAGGGTTGTATTAATATTATTATGAATAATACTTTATTTTGAAATCTATTTTCTGAATACTCATTATAAAAAAAAACTTTATATAAACTTCGTTTATAAGGACATAGATATAACTTATAGCTTTAAATTGGTTTTTTTGAAAAAAAAAAGTATGAATTTTATCTTTTTTCACTAAAAAAAAATGATTCATTTGTCTAAATATCGTATCTTTGTTAACCAAAAACCTTCCTTCGTTCTTCAGAGAAATCCAAAAGCCTATAATTCAACTTCTTAATAGGAGTATTTTACATTAACCCATGAACAACAAAAAGAACTTACACTCATGTTGAAACGGACTCTACTTTTAATTTTACTTATTCCCATTGTTCTTTCAGGTTTTGCTCAAAACAGAACTATGGATGGAACCAATAACAACCTAGCGAACCCAGATTGGGGGGCTGCTGGTACTAACCTTAAGCGTATAACCACTATTGGTTATGCTGATGGTATTTCCGCTCCTGGAGGTACTAATAGAATGAATCCAAGAGAAATTAGTAATGCCATTTTTAATCAGTCATCTAGCTTAACCGATCCACTAAATCTTAGTGATTATATTTGGGTTTGGGGGCAATTTGTGGATCATGATATTACTGATGTACCTAGTTTACAGTCTGAACCAGCTATGATTCCTGTTCCTAGCAATGATCCTTGGATGGGTGGAACAGTAGATGTGATTCCAATGTCTAGGTCTATATACGATACCAATACTGGAACTAGTGTGGCTAATCCAAGACAACATATCAATATGATTACTTCCTTTTTGGATGCTTCTAATGTATATGGTTCTGATAATCATCGTGCCGAATGGTTGCGTACGTTTGAAGATGGAAAACTGAAAACATCTGCTGGTAATCTTTTGCCTTATAATACATACTCTGGTGAATATGATGATGATATAGACCCTAATACGCCTCATATGGCTGATGATGTAGGTTTTGCACCTCGCTTATTTGTAGCTGGTGATGTACGAGCTAATGAACAACCATTGTTGATTGCATTTCATACTATATTTGTTAGAGAACATAATCGTGTTTGCGATGAACTGAAAGAGCAAAATCTTACATGGTCTGATGAGCAAATCTATCAACATGCACGTAAAATTGTAGGAGGGGTTTTTACTTCTATTATTTTTGAAGAATGGTTACCTACCATGGGCGTTCACGTAGATCCATATACAGGGTATGATCCAAATGTTGATCCTAGTATTTCTAATTTGTTTTCTGCTGCTGCATTTAGATGGGGACATACCTTATTGAATGCAAATATTCAGCGTTTGGACAATGACGGTAATAATATGCCTCAAGGGTCTATTACTCTAAAAGATGCCTTCTTTAATCCAGCAACAATTACTGAAGTAGGTGGTATCGAGCCTTACTTTAAAGGTATGGGGGTTCAGATTCAGCAAAACTTAGATGTGAAAGTTATTTCTGATATTCGAAATTTCTTATTTGTTTTTCCTGGTTTTGGAGCTTTTGGGCAAGACTTAGCGGCAATCAATATTAATAGAGGTAGAGAAAGAGGCTTACCTGATTATAATACTGTCAGAAACGATTTAGGCTTACCTAGCTATTCTTCGTTCAATCAGATTACTCCTGATCCTATTGTATATGAAGAATTGGAAGCAGTCTATGACATTAATGATATTGATCCTTGGGTTGGTTTGTTAGCTGAATTTCATATGCCAGGTACATTATTTGGTCCTACGATCATGCGTATTATGGAACGTCAATTTGCTGCGTTGAGAGATGGTGATCGTTTTTATTATGAAAATGACCCAGCGCTTTCGCAAGCTGAAAAAGATGAAATTAAGAATACAAAATTAGTAGATGTAATTGTTCGTAATACTGGTATTACCTTAATGCAAGACAATGTGTTCGAATCAATGCCACATGACTCTATCAATACTTGTCATGCTTTATCTGACTTTGCAGATTTGACAGGAACGGTAGCTACTGAAAGCGGTCAAGTGATCAATAATGTAGATATTATCGCTGGAAATTCTACATTTACAACAGATGCTAATGGTCAATACTTTTATACTAGTATTGCTACTTGTCAAGACTATAGCGTTTTCCCTTACAAAAATGATAATCATTCAAATGGCGTTTCTACTATTGATTTGGTAAATATTCAAAAACATATTTTAGGAATAGAAACACTAGATTCTCCATATAAAATTATTGCGGCAGATGCTAATGATTCTAATACCATTACAGCTTCTGATTTAATTGATCTACGTCGTTTAATTTTGACGATCTACAGTGAACTACCAAATAATACCTCTTGGCGTTTTGTGGATTCGCATTATGCATTTGTAGATCCGACCAATCCATTTGGTGAATACTTTCCTGAGCAGGCTTCAGTAAGTATGATTGCTGATGATATGGCTCTAGACTTTGTAGGAATAAAAATAGGTGATGTTACGGGCAATGCTAATCCTGCATTATTTCAAGCAAACCAAACTCGTAATGGTAGAACTTTAACCTTAACGACTGATGATGCTACACTAACAAAAGGTGCAGAACATACATTGACTCTTACTACTGCTGATATTAAAAATATCTTAGGTTACCAGTTTACATTAAACTTCGATAAAGAGGCATTAGAAGTACTTGATATTGTTCCTGTATTAGAAGGACTTGATGTATCTAATTTTGCAGTGCTAGCAAATAAAGGTGCAATTACTACCAGTTGGAATGGCATTGCAGCAATTGACTTTACAGAAGATATGCCTTTATTCCATATTAAATTCAAAGCTAAAAATGTTACAAAGCTGAGTGAGGCTATAACGATCAATTCTCGTTTAACAAATGCAGAAGCTTATGCTGATGGTACTCAAATTGAATTGATGGATATTGAATTAGCATTCAATGCCGAACATTCTGAAACAGTATCTACATTTGAGTTATACCAAAATCAACCAAATCCATTTAAAGGAGCAACCGTAATTGGTTTCAACTTACCAGAAAATGCGGATATTGAACTGACCGTATTCGATATTGCAGGAAAGCAAATAGCTACTCAAAATGGTACTTATGCTAAAGGCTATAATGAGTTGAGCATTGATGCTGCAAACTTACCTACTACAGGTATTTTATACTACCAAATTAGTACTGATTTTGGAACTTTGACTAAGAAAATGCTTTTGGTAGAGTAAATAACAAGTACAAAAAATAAAATGCAATTTACTTGCATCTTTTATGAATATATTCTTATAATTGGCTTCTGGAAATTTTTCCAGAAGCCAATTAAATTTTAGTGATGTCTGAACACCAATATTCTCACCTTTTAGAGCCCTTAGACTTAGGGTTTACAAGCCTCAAAAACCGAGTATTGATGGGGTCAATGCATACAGGTTTAGAAGAGGCTAAAAATGGCTTTGAAAAAATGGCTGCGTATTTTGCTGAACGTGCAAAAGGGCAAGTTGGTCTAATTGTAACAGGAGGTATTGCGCCTAACAGAGCTGGATGGGTTGGCCCTTTTTCTGCAAAAATGTCTACAACTAAAGAGGCAAAACATCACAAAATTATAACAGAAGCTGTGCATGCAGAAGGTGGTAAAATCTGTATGCAAATATTGCATTCAGGTCGGTATGGTTATCATCCATTCGCAGTGGCACCATCAGCTATAAAATCTCCTATCTCTCCTTTTAAGCCTTGGAGACTCACGGGCAGAGGAGTAAAAAGTACTATAAAAGATTTTGCTAAGTGTGCCGCTTTGGCTCAAGAAGCTGGTTACGATGGGGTGGAAGTAATGGGATCAGAAGGCTACCTGATTAATCAGTTCATTGTTTCAAAAACAAATAAACGAACAGATGAATGGGGAGGTAGTTACGAAAATCGTATTCGCTTTCCTATCGAAATAGTAAAAGCGGTAAGAGCTGCTGTAGGACCAAACTTCATCATTATTTATCGACTCTCAATGCTTGATTTGGTGCATGATGGTAGTACTTGGGAAGAAGTTGTTCATTTAGCCAAAAAAATAGAAGAAGCTGGTGCGACAATTATTAATACAGGAATTGGTTGGCACGAAGCTAGGGTTCCTACCATTGCAACGATGGTTCCTAGAGGTGGTTTTAGTTGGGTGACAAAACGATTAATGGGCGAAGTAAATATTCCATTAATTACAACTAATCGAATTAATATGCCTGATGTGGCGAATAAAATCATAGAAGATGGTCATGCAGATATGGTCTCTATGGCTCGTCCATTTTTAGCTGATGCAGATTTAGTGAAAAAGGCGATGGAAAATCGAGAAGATGAAATCAATACTTGTATTGGTTGCAATCAAGCTTGCTTAGATCATGTTTTCAAAAATGAACGAGCAAGTTGCTTAGTCAATCCTAGAGCTTGTTATGAAACAGAGTTAAATTATTTGCCAACCAATCAAAAGAAAAAAATTGGAGTAGTGGGAGCAGGTCCAGCAGGGTTATCTTTTGCAACCATAGCAGCTATGCGTGGACATGAAGTACATTTATATGATGCTGCGAGTGAAATCGGAGGCCAATTCAATATGGCAAAACGTATTCCAGGCAAAGAAGAGTTTTACGAAACACTACGTTACTATAATAAACAAATCGAACTGCATGAGGTACAATTACACTTGAACACAAGAGTGGATACAGAATTTTTGGCTAATCAAGGATTCGACGAAGTAGTAATTGCTACAGGAGTGAGTCCTCGAAAATTAAATTTTGAAGGTATCGATCATCCAAAGGTATTGAGCTATGTAGATGTACTTGCCAATAATAAAGAAGTTGGAAATCGAGTAGCATTAATTGGTGCTGGAGGAATTGGTTTTGATGTAGCGGAATATCTTTCACATGAAGGCGAATCGCCAAGTTTGCATGTTGATCATTTTATGAAAGAGTGGGGAGTCGATACTACTCATAGCGAACGAGGAGGATTAATCGCTCCAGAAATTGCTCCATCGCCTAGAGAGATTTATTTGTTACAACGATCTAAAGGAAAACTAGGTGCAAAACTGGGCAAAACAACTGGTTGGATTCACCGATCTAGTTTGAAGAATAAGAAAATCAATATGATTTCTAGTGTTCAATATTCGAAAGTAGATGATCAGGGATTGCACATTACAATAGGTGGAAAACCACAAGTATTGGAGGTAGACAATGTAGTTGTTTGTGCTGGTCAAGTTCCTTTACGAGAATTATTTGAACCTTTAAAAAATAAAGGTATTACAACACATCTTATCGGTGGTGCTGATGAAGCTTCTGAACTAGATGCTAAACGAGCGATTAATCAAGGATCGAGATTGGCAGCTGAAATATAGTGTAATAATACTGACGTTAAAAATCCTTCTTTTGATTAGCGAAAGAAGGATTTTTTTGTTTAGTAATCAAAGTGTATCTTTATCGAAACCAACGAAGACCACTCTTATGCGTAATTTACCTATTGTTCTTTTTGCTTTCCTTTTTGCCCTTTCAGCTTGCAACGAAAATACAAATTCTACAACAATTGCAGATTCTAATTCAACGAGTACTACTCTTGAAGAAAGTTCCAATAAAAAACCACTAGATTGTATTAATCCATTTATCGGAACAGGTGGGCATGGTCATACTTTTCCTGGTGCGATTGTACCATTCGGAATGATTCAATTGAGTCCAGATACACGACTTACTGGTTGGGATGGATGTTCAGCTTATCACTACACTGATAATACTGTTTATGGTTTTAGTCATACTCACTTGAGTGGAACAGGGGTTTCTGATTATGGGGATATTTTATTGATGCCTACAATAGGAGAAGTACGATTGCATAATGGTGCAGATGACAAACCTGGTTATCGTTCTTCCTTTTTGAAAAAAAATGAAATAGCAAAAGCAGGTTATTACAAAACTCGATTGGAAGACTATAAAGTTGATGTAGAACTCACAGCTACGAAACGAGCAGGTTTTCATCGTTATACTTTTTCAGAAGGAACAGAAAAAGGAAATCTAATAATTGATTTGCAACACAGAGATGAAGTTTTAAAAGCTGGTTTTAAGGTAGTGAATGAGGCAGAGGTAGAAGGTTTTCGATTGTCAAATGCTTGGGCAAAAGAACAACACGTTTATTTCGTTGCACAATTTTCTAAACCAATCTTAAAAGATAGTAAAACGTCTACTAAAAACGATTTAATTCACGCCTTACAATTTGATCTAAAAGAAAGTAAAGAACTGTTAGTGCGAGTTGGAATTTCTGCTGTAAGCATCGATGGTGCTAGAAAAAATTTACAAGCAGAAATTGATCATTGGGAATTTGAACAAACGAAAAAAGCTGCACAAAATGCTTGGACAACTGCAATGCAAAAAATAGATATAGAAGGTGGAACAGATGATCAACGTTCGGTTTTTTATTCTGCACTTTATCACACAATGGTAGCGCCTAATCTTTTTCAAGATGTAGACGGCAAATATCGAGGAATGGATTTAAAAATTCATGAATCTAAGTCGCATGAAAATTATACGATTTTTTCTCTATGGGATACCTATCGAGCAACACATCCTTTGTATACTATTATAGAACAAAAACGAACCAATGACTTTATCAAAACATTTTTGGCTCAATTTGATAAAGGTGGCATTTTGCCTATTTGGGAATTGAGTGCCAACTATACAGGGTGTATGATTGGCTACCATTCGATTCCTGTTATCGTAGATGCTTATCAAAAAGGAATACAAGATTATGATGTAGAAAAAGCGATGAAGGCAATGCAGACGAGTGCAATGGCTAATCAATTAGGCTTAGAACCTTATCGAAAAAATGGCTTTATATCCTCAGAAGACGAAGCTGAATCGGTTTCGAAAACTTTAGAGTATGCTTATGACGATTGGTGTATTGCTCAAATGGCTAAAGGGATGGGGAAGAACGAAATCTATAAAAAATACCTCGAAAGGGGACAAGCTTATAAAAATATATTTGATCCGAGTACAGGATTTATGCGAGCGAAACTCAATAAAGCATGGATACCTTCCTTTGATCCTTCAGAGGTAAACTTTCATTATACCGAAGCTAACTCTTGGCAATATAGTTTTTATGTTCCACAAGATATTATGGGCTTCATCAAGCTGTTAGGAGGAAAAGAGAAACTAGATAAAAAATTAGACGAACTCTTTACAACAAGCTCCGAAACTACAGGTCGAGAACAGGTAGACATTACAGGGCTGATCGGTCAGTATGCACATGGCAATGAGCCAAGTCATCATATGGCTTATTTATACAATTATGTGAACAAGCCTTGGAAAACACAAAAGTATGTTCGACAAATTATGGACGAACTATATAGCAATGCACCTGATGGTTTATCAGGCAATGAAGATTGTGGGCAAATGTCTGCTTGGTATGTATTAAGTGCAATGGGCTTTTATCCTGTTACACCTGGTGATAATACTTATGTGTTTGGTACGCCTATTTTTCCAAAAGCAACTATTCATTTAGAGAATGGAAAGACATTTAGCATAAAAGCAAAAGCTGTTTCTGCTACAAATATTTATATTCAATCTGCTTCCTTAAATGGAAAAGCGTATCCATTTACTTATCTCAAACATGAAGATATCATAAAAGGTGGTGAGCTTGTTTTTGAAATGGGGTCTAAGCCTAATGAAACTTGGGGAACGAAAGATGCACACATTCCATCGTCAAGTATTGACGAACACCTTATATTACCAGTTCCATTTATCGCAAAAGGCGAACGGGCTTTTACTAATGAAACAAGTGTTGAACTAGGATGTGTCGATAAATCTGCTATTATTTATTATACGCTTGATGGAAGCACTCCAAATAAATCTTCAACAAAATATACGGAGCCTATTCAATTAAAAAAGACGACAACCATTAAGTTCTTTGCAGAAAAAGAAAATATTGTACCTACCAATATATTATCAGCTACCTTTAATTTAATTCCATCGGGTCGTTCTGTAAAAGTGAATACTAAATATGCAAATCAATACGCTGCAGGAGGCGACAAAGGCTTGATAGATTACATAAGAGGAACCCAAGATTTCAGGATGGGAGCGTGGCAAGGCTATGAGGCAATAGATATGGATGTAGTGGTTGATTTGGGGGCAGTGAAACCAATCAATAAATTGAGTATTGGTTGTTTGCAAGATCAAAATTCTTGGATATTTATGCCAACAGAAGTCGCATTTTTAGTGTCTAAAGATGGCAGTCGTTTCAATCCTGCAGGTATAGTGAAAAATGATATTTCCGATAAAGAAGACGGAGGCATATTAAAGGAGTTTGAATTAAAACTAAAGACGGAAGCACGTTATATAAAAGTGGTTGCGCACAACCGAGGTAAATGTCCTGCTTGGCATAAAGGTGCAGGAGGAAAATCTTGGATTTTTATAGATGAAGTAATAGTAGAGTAATTAAATACAAATCGAGGGCAGAGAGAGGATAAGATCCTGTTCTTCTTTATCCGAAAATTGAATTAATACACTATTCATAAGATAAGTGCTTGGACAGAAATTAGTTATTTTTTTGACTGAAAGTAATTTTGGTTTCAGTATATCTTTAACTTCTTGCTGGGTACGAATAAAATTTTAAATTAGTCACAAAAATGATATTTATTCGACAGAAAATCTCTTTTTCGTGATAAAGAGAGAGTTTTAATATTCTTAACTTTTTTTTATGAAAAAAAGAATTATAAATACTTGACACCTAACAATTTATTTTGATATATTGCACCATGATTTACTAAATACTATCATGCCCAATAACAAATAAATACTGAGGAAACCCCATCCAAAAGATTCAAACACTTAAATACACTCATTTTTATTGATTTGCATTCAGCATTCAGTATGATCGTTTTCTAGATTTATGCTGATTATTTTCCATAAAACCATACAGAAAAACAGAACTATTACTTTAGACTTTTCATTCGTCTGATTGAAAGATTAGAAACGTATGTTTAGTAATTACTTACTATGATCTTAGTTGATCATCAGTAGCAGAGACACCTATTTATTAATTTAAAATAAAACCCTTATGACAGTTTTATCAACAAAAAAAAGAAAGACTTTTTCTGAGTATTTAATTTTACTTTGTTTATTTAGTTTTGCATTCTCTTTTAATGCCCAAGCACAATGTGATGATCTTACAGATGGTGGCGAAATTGGCTATGATCAATCTTATGCTGAAGGTAGCACTCCTTTTGAAATTTTAGATATTGCAACGCCTTCTGGTGGTACAGGAGAAATAGAATACTTGTGGATGTATTCAACAGATGGTGTAAACTGGAATCCAATTCCTAACTCCAACTCACCAAGTTATCAACCTGGTACATTATACCAAACAACATATTATATAAGGTGCGCTAGGCGAGAAGGTTGTGCTAGTTTTATTGCGGAATCAAATATCGTTATTATTCAGATAGGAGACGACTTTAATCTAGCTGTTGAGTTAGCAACATTCAATGCTAGCTTGTTAAATGAAAGTGAAGTATTATTAAAATGGAATACCTATACAGAAACAGACAATAGTCACTTTGTTATTGAACGATCTTCAGATGGCGAAAAGTTTGTAGAAATTGATCAGGTTATTGGAGCAGGAAATAGTACTACAAATATTGACTATAGTTTTATAGATAAGACACCGAAAGAAGGATTGAATTATTATCGATTAGCTATTTATGATTATTTTGGTATGGTTGAATATTCTGAAATTGTAACGATTAAAACAGAAGTGAAAAAGCAAATTACATTTAATGCTTTTCCAAATCCATTTACCGCATACTTTATTTTGGAAACAACTGATGTCGATGTGAACTATATTAATATCACAGATGCAGCTGGTCAATTAATAAAAACTATTATTCCAATATCTGACCAGACGATGATTCCGATGGAAGCATTTCCGAATGGAATGTATTTTATGCAACTTATAACACCAACTGAAATAAGAACAGAAAAAATAATCAAAAAATAGAGTTTATGTCAAAATAGTTTTATGAACTAAAAAGTAGGATTTTTTTGCCAGTCGAGAAGTGCACAGAGCCTAATACCCTTAGGTATTAAGGCGAATGAGTGAACGATTCCTTTAGGATAAAAGTCAGTAGACTTTTAAGAGAAGAAACTATTTGTGGCTGCGATAGCCAACGATGAATGGTGAAAAAAGATTGTTTTTTAGCCATACAAAATTATTTGAGATAAAGTCTAATAACCCGCTAGTTTTAGAGAGTAAACAACAAAGTATTTTTCGAAGCCTTTCATCTTTTGAGAGGCTTTTTTTATTCCCGTTGCTATTTGTTCTTATTTTGCGTGTACTTATAGTATATTTATAATATCTTTTTATTATATTTATGAAAAACGAGAAATATGTCTTCAAGACGAAAGTTTATTATTCGTTCTACACAAGCTTCACTAGGCATACTTGCTACCAAATCATTACAAGGATGTAATACAGGTATACCACTTTCAACAGAAACGAATAATGAAATACAACCATTAGTTATTTCAACTTGGAAACATGGCATTGAAGCAAATGATGCAGCATGGAAAATTATCAACGCTGGAGGAAAAGCAATAGATGCCGTTGAGCAAGGCGTAAGAATTCCTGAAGCTGATCCTGAAAACCTATCTGTAGGTTATGGCGGACTACCCGATCGAGATGGAAATGTTACACTAGATGCTTGCATTATGGATGCAGATGGAAATTGTGGTTCGGTTTGTTTTTTACAACATATTAAACATCCAATTTCTGTAGCTCGTAAAGTAATGGATGAAACACCACATGTTATTCTTTCAGGAGAAGGAGCTTTGCAGTTTGCTCTATCACAAGGTTTTAAGAAAGAAAATTTACTTACGGATAAGGCAAAAGAGGCTTGGCAAAAATGGAAAGTCGAGTCAAAATATAAGCCTATTATCAATGTTGAAAACCACGATACCATTGGTCTTTTAGCTATAGATAAACAAGGCGATTTGGCAGGTGCATGTACAACAAGTGGATTGGCTTACAAAATGCATGGTAGGGTAGGTGATTCACCAATCATTGGAGCAGGTCTATATGTAGACAATGAGGTTGGGGCTGCAACTGCCACAGGAATGGGCGAAGCAGTGCTAAAAACATTAGGTTCATTTCTGGTAGTAGAACTAATGCGCCAAGGCAGAACACCTCAAGAGGCTTGTGAAGAAGCGGTAATGCGTATTGTGAAAAAACAGCAGTATAAAGATTTCCAAATAGGTTACTTAGCAATTAATAAAAAAGGTGAACACGGGTCGTATTGCATTCATCCTTGGTTTAATTATGCGTTGCATAAAAACGGAGAGAATAAAATGTATGACGCTGATTCTTTTATCAAAAAGTAATTTTGGAATTAAAGTCGAATAATAAAAATATATACTTGAGACAGCAAATAACCCTTTTTTTTAGTTAAAGTAATAGACATATAAATACGGCAAATACGTATTGTTAAAGTAGAATTTAAAAATTTACTTTAAAATAGTGACAGTCGTATTTATGGATCATGGCATTGGTTTTGCAGTAGATGAAATGCTTTTATTATATGTTTTAGACAGAAAATAAACCTTCTGTAGTTTACTTAACTTAAAATATTAAGGTTTGAACATAGGAGATTCACATTTTAGCCCAAAAACAAAATTTATGGATACTGTTAATACAGTCGAGATAGTTATTGCCGATGATCATCATTTATTTATTGCTGGATTGCGATCAGTTTTGAGAGAATCTGGTAAACTTAGTTATAATATCATCGGTGTTGCTCATACGGGCAAAAGCCTATTGGAGCTGCTAAAAAGTAAAGAACCTGCTCTACTTTTATTAGATCTTAATATGCCTGAACAGGATGGTCTTAGTGTATTGGATGTACTCAAAGAACAATACCCTAATCTCAAGATTATTGCATTGACTAATTACGACGAAGTGAAGCTTGTAAAATCTGCATTCAAGTCAGGTGTAGATGGTTATGTATTAAAAAATATTGGCATAAACGAATTGCATCGTGCAATTGAGGAAGTAATGGAAGGAAAAACCTTTCTTGGTAAAGGCGTAAAACTAAATAATACACCTGGACCTGCTACGCCTGAAAGCATTCAATACGAAGACAAATTTATTAAGAAATATAACCTGACCAAACGTGAATTAGAAATACTAAAACTAATTGCTCTTGCTCTTTCTAATAAAGAAATAGCTAAAGAATTATTTATCAGTGATCAAACAGTTAGTGTACACCGTAAAAATATTATGCGAAAGCTTGGAGTTAGTAATACTGCAGCTTTAATCAAAATAAGTTACGATAATAAGCTAATAACAACATAGAAAATTGTAGTAATTGTAATTTCAATGAAAAATAAGGATGTCGATATCGGCATCCTTATTTTTTTGGAAAAAATAAAAATCGCAAAACATATTTTAGTTTTATTGCATAATATCACAAAATTTTATTCATAAAAAACATGTTTTGTGACAGGGTAAAAAACAATAGAATTAACTATAACTCCTTAGTAAACAACTAAAAATATAATGTAGTGACATATATTTTTGTTCTACTGATGTAATAATTACCGTTTTTAGGGTAGGAAAGACACTATTTAATACTGTATATTTGCCCTAGTGAAAGATTGAACAGAGCAGATTGATTTTTATATGAGTAGCACCTATGCACCATTTTATTAAAAAATGGATTAGTTACTACCATCCCATGAGCAGAGATTTTAAAGCAAAAAAAACTTACTTTTTTGAGTAAGTTGAACAAACTCATTTTAACCTTCCGTTTAAGCTTTTGATCAGAGTCCTATCTTCTGATTAATTTCTCTTTGCACTTTCTGGGATTACAGTAATTGATACTTCTTTGAAGTAATTTGTTGTTTATGTTGTCACTCACCCGATTAACAAGAACATATACTTTTTAGGTGATAGATAAAACTAAAGCCTAAAATACATACAATAAACTAGACAAAGAAATCCCATGGAAAAGTTGACCTTTACACTTTTTTCCCCATTTTATCGATTTATGTCCAAGAATCAACTCTTGGCACTTTACGACTTCGCTAAATACTCAATTCTACCTTATCTAACTCATAACCAACCTAAATACTTGGCTGATGTCTCGTTGTCATCAAGGCGAGGGCATGCTTTTTGCCTAGTTATATCGAGGTAGATATCAATTAGATACTATTTTCAAGTGAAAAATATATTATCCTTAACCTTTATGTTAGTAAGGAAACATGACACTCTATGTTAAAAACTAACAAGTAACCAATTGTTAATATGTTAAGACTTTTATTAAATTTTACATTATTGTTATGGTTTGTTGTGCCAACTTTGGCGCAGCCTACCATAATGATTTCTAGTCCAACAGTGGCTGAATCGAATGATATTGTAAACCTTGAAGTAAGCGTTACAAACTTCAGTTCGATTACAAGCATGCAATTTTCACTCAATTGGGATCCTAGTGTGCTTAAATATTTAAGCACAGATAATTATGGTCTTGATTTTCTTGATGTCAATAATTTTGGTACTGAACCAGCAGATGTTGATAACGGGAAAATGAGATTTTTATGGTTTGATAGTTCTACAAATGGAATTACAGTTGATGATAACACCATTATTTTTACGATTCGATGTAGAGCAATTGGTCCTATGGGATCATCTACCAATATCGATATTACTGGTGATCCTACAATTATCGAAGTAACTCAAGATGGAGCAGAAGTAACTCCAACACTTCAAAACGGAGTTATGAATATTGCTGCCAATCCAAATCCAACGATTAATATTGATAATGGAAAAATAGTTTTACACCAAAACTATCCTAATCCATTTACTGGACAAACAGATATATTCTTTGAAATTAAACAATCAGAACAAATTACATTAACGATCAACGACGTCTCAGGAAAAGTCCTGTATGAACTTACAGAAACATTTACTGATGGCAAACACTCCCTGCAAATAAAAGATGATATATTCCCAACAAGTGGCGTATATCTATACACGCTAAAGATAAAGAATCATATATTGACTAATAAATTGATAGTGTTATAAAATAATATTTTTTAACATCCCAAATTCCTAAGGACGCATGAATAAGATAATTACTTTACTAATGTTAGGGCTACTTTTTGTCACTAACAGGACAGACGCGCAGATCACTGTAAATGTTACCCCCTCTACTCAGACGGTTAACAATGGTGATAATGTTGTTGTTGATGTCGATTATTCTGGATTTACCAATATGGTAAGTATGGAATTCAAAATAACTTACGATCCAACGGTTTTACAGTTCAACTCTTTGACTGATGTTACTGATCAGATAACAGGGTTTTCTGCTGCTAGTAGTGTAGGTACACCACCTACAATTGCTGCTGGTCTGATAACTGTTTCTTGGTTTGATTTTGCTGTTTCTGGAGTTACGGCTCCTGATGATTTGCTTTTTAGGTTGAACTTTACTGCTATTGGAGCAGATGGAGCATCAAGCGACCTTTCGATTATTGATCGAGAAGCAAGTGACGGCGATGGCAACCTAATTCCACTTAATTTTACAAATGGTGAAGTTGTTATTTCCGGAGGCGGAGGTGGTGGTACAAATCCAAATAACCCACTAACTACTTCAATCGAAAGTGCAACTGTAGGAACGGGTAGCCAAGTCTGTCTGGATTTTACGGTTGAAGATTTTCTCGAATTAGAAAGTATGCAGTATTCTATCCATTGGGATTCAACAGTCTTACAATTTCAATCCGTATCCAATACAAATCTAACCGATTTTTCTACAAGTAGTTATGCAAATATCTCTTCTGGTACCTTGCTGATTTCTTGGAATTCGGATGTGTTAGCAAATCCAATGGGAGTAACTACTCCAGATGGTTCTGTCATATTTGAACTTTGTTTCAATGCCATAGGTGCAGGTGGAACAAGTTCTAATGTATATATTGATAGTACGCCTACACCAATAGAAGTTACAAATATAACGAGTGGAAATAATCTTGGGATGGTTAATACTCCAGGCGTTGTAACGATTAGCGGTTCTACAGGAAGTGCATTAACAGTTAGCATGGGGTCATCAACAGGTACTCCTGGTCAAACAGTCTGTTTGGATGTAAGTGTAGATAATTTTAATGATATTGTAAGCTTAGAATATACAACAGTTTACGATCCATCCATAATGCTATTCAATTCTATCCAATCAATCAACCCTGCTTTACCAGGGCTTTCTACCGCTGCTTTTGGTACGCCTCCTGCAGTTGCAGAAGGCGCCATAACCTTTAGCTGGTTCGATCCATCAACGAATGGAGTAACATTGGCTAATGGCGATGTGATGTATCAAATTTGTTTTGATATAGTTGGATCTGCTCCAGGAGGAACGGTTACAGATGTTACTATTAATCCTACCGAAGCTACTCAAGATGATAATGGTGCTACAGTACTTGTTCCTTTGGTTGCTCAAAATGGTACCGTAACAGTATCGGGTACATCAACTGACGGTTTTGCCATATTTGCAGGAGATGAAACAGGAAATGTGGGTGATACGGTTTGTATTGATTACACTGTTCAAGATTTCAATGATATTCTTGGTATCCAATACATCATGGGATATGATCCAGCTGTATTGGAATTTGTGGAAGTTACTAATCCTGGTTTACCTTTCTTGTCACCTGCAGGTAGTTTCAACTTATTTGCTCCTGGTGATTTAAGATTATTATGGTTCGACCAAAATGTATCTGGTGTAACGATACCTAATGGTGATCCTGCCCCTATTTACACTGTATGCTTTAAAGTCCTTGCGGGTTGTGGTACGACAACTCCAATTACATTTACAGAAGCACCACCAACACTTATTTTAGAAATCACAGATATAAATGGTGAAGTAGATCCTTTTACTTTAGTTCCTGGTAGTGTTACTGTTGACTGTGGTGGTATGGTTCCGGCAATTACAGTCGGAAATACTAATACAACCAATGTAGAATGTAACGGAGAATCTACAGGTGCGATTGATATTACAGTAAGTGGCGGTACAGGTACATACACATATAGCTGGAGTAATTCAGCTACTACAGAAGACTTAACAAATATTCCTGCTGGAACTTATAGTGTAACTGTTACAAGTGGTTCGCAGATGGAAATAATTGACAATATTGTTATTACACAACCAGCTGCTCCATTAGCTATTACTGGTTCAACTCCAACGGGTGTTGACTGTAATGGTGCATCAACAGGAGAAATTAGTTTAACGATTACAGGAGGCACAAGTCCTTATAATGTATCATGGACAGGCGGCTTATCTGGTCAAACAATAACAGGATTGGCAGCAGGTTCTTATACGCCTACTGTTACCGATGCAAATAATTGTGAATTAATAGGAAGTGCAGTTATTATTACACAACCAGCTGCTCCATTAGCTATTACTGGTTCAACACCTACGGATGTTGACTGTAATGGTGCATCAACAGGAGAAATTAGTTTAACAATTACAGGAGGCACAAGTCCTTATAATGTATCATGGACAGGCGGCTTATCTGGTCAAACAATAACAGGATTGGCAGCAGGTTCTTATACGCCTACTGTTACCGATGCAAATAATTGTGAATTAGTAGGAAGTGCAATTGTTATTGCACAACCTTCTGCAACTATGAGCATTACAGGAACTACACCTACTGATATTACTTGTAATGGTGCTTCTACAGGATCGATAAGTATTTCAATTACTGGTGGAGCAACACCTTATATGGTAGATTGGACAGGCGGTCTTACAGGCCAAACAATAACAGGCTTGGCAGCAGGTTCTTATACACCTACGATTACTGATGCAAATGGTTGTACACTTACAGGAAGTGCTGTTATGCTAACAGAACCTGCATTGGCTTTAGCTATAGATGGTGGCACTACAACAGTTACAGATGTAGCTTGTAGTGGAACACCAAGCGGAGCAATTACCTTAGGTATTACAGGCGGTACAAGTCCTTATTCTGTAAGTTGGACAGGCGGTCTTACAGGTCAAACAATTACTGGTTTGGCTGGAGGAACATACACGCCTACTGTAATGGATTCAAATGGATGTTCATTGACTGGTACACCGGTTACAGTTGGTCAACCAGCGGGTGTTTTGGCTATTGATAATGCAAATGCAGTAAATATTTCTTGTAATGGACTTACAGATGGTTCTATTACTTTAACGATAGTAGGTGGAACTGCTCCTTACTCTGTCAATTGGAGTAATGGAATGACAGGAACGACCTTAACTGGTTTAGGTGCTGGAAGTTTGACTCCAACTATTACAGATGATAATGGCTGTACCTTGACAGGAACTCCGATTCCAATTTCTGAACCTGATGCGATAAGTATTACAGGAAACATTACTAATGCTAATGCCAATGATGGTGCTATTGATGTAACAACAACAGGTGGTACTATTCCTTATAATTATAACTGGTCAAATGGTTTAGGAACGAACGAAGATGTTTCTGGTTTAGCTGCGGGCAGTTATACTGTAACCGTTACAGATGGAGCAAATTGTACGGCATCACAAATGTTTACGATTAACCAAAATAATAATATTAACCTTACTGCAAATGATATTGTAGTTACGAATGTAGATTGTAATGGTGGCACAACTGGTGCAATTAATATTTCTCCTTCAGGCAATGTAGGTACATTCTCTTTTAGTTGGAGTAATAGTTTTACAACGGAAGATTTATCAGGTTTAGCTGCGGGTACTTATACTGTAACCTTAACAGATTCTGCAAATGGCAATATGTTGATTTCACAACCGATTGTTGTTACAGAACCTTCTGCAATAGGAAGTACCACTGGAAATATCACAGCTGTTACTTGTGCAGGTGCTGCAGATGGTACTGCAGGAATCAATATTACTGGAGGAACAGCTCCTTATTCTGTTAATTGGGGAGGAGGTATCTCAGGAAATCCTGCAACAGGGCTTTCAGGTGGTACATATACTCCAACCATTACAGATGATAATGGCTGTCAGGCTGTAGCTGCAGCTGTTACAATCAACGAAGCGGCAACGGCTTTATCTATAGATGGTGCTGATGTCACAGATGTAGGATGTGACGGAGGAAATACTGGAGCAATTACACTTAATATATCTGGAGGTGCTACTCCTTATACGATTACTTGGAATAATGGCTTTACAGGGCCAACAATCAACAACTTAATATCTAGTGATTATATACCAACTGTAGTTGATGCAAATGGTTGCGAGGTTGTAGGTAATATTGTTTTTGTTGATCAAATTACAGCACTTACTGTTACAAGTAATATTACAGCTGAAACGCAAGCAGGAAACGATGGTGCCATTGATATTACACCAACAGGTGGCGATGGTGTCTACTCATATAGTTGGGATCCAAATGGAGAAACAACTCAAGATTTAAGTGGTCTAACTTCTGGTACCTATACTGTTACCGTTATGGACGGAACAGGATGTTCTAGTGTTGAAGTGTTTACACTTGCACCAGGAGCTAGTATTTCTACATCTTCTACTACAGATGTTACTTGTAATGGAGGGAATGATGGAGCAATTGATATCACTGTTACAGGTGGTCAAATACCTTATTCATTTGAATGGAGTGCCAATGCGGGAGGAGCAACGACTGAAGATGTTAGTGGTCTTTCAGCTGGTACGTATACAGTAACCATTACAGATAATAGTGGTGGAGTTTTCATATCTCAACCATTTAATATAGATGAGCCATTAGATGCTATTAGTATTGCTAGTCCAAACATTAATTGTGAAACAGCTGCTGGTAGTGATGGTGCAATTAATATTACAGTTTCAGGTGGCGATCCTGCTTATGTTTATCAATGGAGTAATAATTTTACAGGAGAAGATCCATCTGGATTGACGGCAGGTTTCTATACGGTTACGATTACAGATTCTAATAGCTGTGAATTTATATCAAACCCAATTGAAGTTTGTCTAAATGCAGCAGTGATTATTGTTTCTGATTCTAATGTTGATGATGTAAGTTGTTTTGGAGCCTTAGATGGTTCGATCAATATTACAGCTGCTGGAGGTGCTACTCCTTATACTTACTTATGGAGTGCCAATGCAGGAAGTGCTACTACAGAAGATGTTAATGGTTTGGCAGCGGGTAGTTATTCTGTAACTATTACCGATGCCAATGGAATCGAGGGAACAGAAACATTCGAAATTATTCAACCATCTGCAATCACATTGACTTTAGACGATGTTGTTGATGAAACATGTCCTGGAGGCAATGGTGCTGTTTATATTACAATAGATGGTGGTATGGCTCCTTACAACTATGAATGGAATATACCCAATGATTCACAAGATTTAGTAAACGTAGAAAGTGGGATATACATGGTAACGGTTACTGATGCCAATGGATGTATCCTTCAATCTGCTAATTACGAAATTGCAAACGAAACTCCTTGCTTTGATGATAATGCGACTGTTATTAACGATGTATTATGTAATGGTGATGCTACAGGTGCTATTGACTTAGTTGTTTTTGGTGGAGAAGGAACCTATACTTACAACTGGGAAGGTCCTGGTGGATTTACTGGAGACACACCTAATATAAATACACTTTTAGCTGGTACATATAATGTAACTATTACCGATGGTGATGGTGGAGTAAGTACGGCTTCTTATGATATAGGCGAACCAACTACTGTTTCTGTTGCTGCTACTTTATCGCCAGCTACAAATGGGAATGATGGTGCTATTGATTTGTCTGTTACTGGAGGTACGCCTGGTTACACATTTAGTTGGACAGGACCGGGGCTTCCTAATGGAACAAGTTCAGAAGACCTTTCTAATATAGGTGCAGGTTTATACGAAGTAGTTGTAACGGATATCAATGGCTGTCAACAAATAGAGAGCTTTACTATAATGGGGCAAGTTGCGGTCTCTTCTGTGATAACCAATGCAGATTGTGATGGTGCTTTAGGTGCTATTGACATTACTGTTAATGGTATCCCTCCATTTACATATGACTGGCAAGGACCAAATGGCTTTTCTAATTCAAATGAAGATATTACAGGACTTGAACCTGGTGATTATACACTTACTTTTATTGATGGAACAGGAATCCCTGTTACAGAAGTTTATACAGTTGGTATTGATTCTCCAATCCAATTAATCTTATCTTCTACAGGAACATCTATTGCAGGTGCAAGTGATGGTACTGCTACTGTTGTTATTAATGGTGGAACTCCTGATTATACTATCGAATGGAGTAATGGAGGAACGACATCTACTATTTCAGAATTAATGTCTGGAACATATACCATAACGGTAACAGATGCAGATGGATGTATGCAAATAGGAAAAGTAATTGTTCCTGGTGGTGGTGGAATTGCTGTTGCGGTCAATGTAGTGAGCACTGCTACTTGTAATAATGAATGTGATGCTGAATTACAAGCAACGGTAGCTGGTGGAGTAGGACCATATACTTATCAATGGGATGATCCTGCAGCACAACAATCTAATTTTGCTTTCGGCTTATGTGGTGGACAAACAGTTAGTGTAACTGTAACAGATAGCGAAGGTATGCAAGGAACAGCTTCAGCCTTTATTCCTGCTACTCCAGAATTGGCAGTTGCCTTCAATGCGGTATCTGCTACAGGTTATGGAAATGCAGATGGTAATATAGAAGCAATGCCTATTGGAGGAACAGCTCCATATCTTTTCCAATGGAATACAGATAATAATGATACAACTAGAGTGATAGAAAATCTTTTACCTGGAGAGTATGCAGTAGTAGTAATTGATGCCAATGGTTGTCAAGCACTATCTACATTTGATCTAGGTGTTGATGATGGTGAATGCCGTGATGCTCGTACGATTATTTCTCCAAATGATGATGGCTTAAACGATGAATTTGTTATCGGTTGTGCAATCATCTACGACAATACTTTAGAGATTTATAATCGTTGGGGGCAACAAGTACATACTGCGACTAACTATGATAATAGTTGGAGAGGTACCGACGAAAACGGCGATTTACTCCCTGAAGGTGGTTACTTCTATGTTTTCGAATACACTGTCAATGATGAAGTCAGACAGTTGAAAGGAGCAATCACAATTATCAGACAGTAAATAATTTATCATAATGATAGCTGATCCTTTTTTAGAAAGGATCAGCTACTCTTGAAACTTTTTCCCAAGAACTTTTGAACTTTAATATCATGAAGAAATTACTATACATTTTAACTGTACTCATTCTCGGATTTTCTACTCAATCTTCTGCACAAGAAGAAGCAGTTTTTAATCATTATCATATTAATCCTTTATTGACTAATCCTGGGGCAGCTGGTTTTGACAAAGACGAACACAATGTCTTTTTCAACTTGCGTAACCAATGGTCTGGTTTTGAAGGTACACCTAAAACTTACTCATTCAGTTATAATGGGCCAATAGGTGAGCGTTTAGGTATCGGTGCATTAATTTATACAGAAAATATTGCAGCGATTACTCGTTTTCGTGCACAACTAGCCTATGCCTTCAATTATAGCTTAAAAGAATTTGACTTTGGTGTAGGGATGTCTACCGAATTTCATCGTCTTCGCATTACAAACGATGCAACAGACAATCCATTATATCAAGCTGGTGATGTACAAATAGAAGATGCTATCGAAGGCTTAAGAGTATTTGATGCTTCTTTAGGTATTCGTGGTACCTATAAAGATGATACTTACTTTGGTTTGACTTTTCCTAACTTGATCCGTAATAAATTAGATGAAATTGCTTTTGAAGAAAGAAGCTTTTTTATTAGTTATTATATCGCTACACTTGGACATCGTTTCAATATCGAAGAGCAAAGTATTTCTTTCGATCCTTCTGTAATGGTTCGAAGAGTTCGTAATGTACCTCTTACTGTTGACTTCAATTTGAAAGTCGGTTTTATGAATGATCGCTTAATGACTGGTGTAACTTATAGAGCTGGTACAGGGGGAGCTATGTCGATATTATTAGGTACAAAATATAATACACTTGCATTTTATTACTCTTATGATATTTATTTCCAACGTTTCCAACGATATAACGGTGGATCTCACGAATTAACGCTTGCCTTTGTTTTTGAAAAGAAAGACAAAGTTGAAAAGAAGCGCTAATAATTAGCAAAATTCTACTTTGAATAAAGAAGTCCTTTAACAATTGGTTTTTGGGATGGCCTCTCTCTGGGATGCCTAGAGGGGGGCTTCTCTTATTCCTTTCTAAAGGGATGATTCAAAGTATCTGAATAAAGAAGTCTTTTAACAATTGGTTTTTGGGATGGCCTCTCTCTGAGTTTCAGAGGGGGGCTTCTCTATTTTTAGTATCTCCTTTACAATACCTGTCATGCCTTGAGAACTCGACATAAACAGCGCAAAACTTATATGCCTTGACAACTCTACGCAAACAGAACCAATCTTTATATGCCTCATATGGCAATCCGAAAGCAGCTTAAAAATAAAAAATAAAGGAATTAGTAGAAATGAGTTAAAATGATAAGATATAAAAGCCTAGAAGAGAATGAAGAAAGAACGGGATATAAAAAGGATATGATAATTACCTGTTTGAAGGTATGCGCAGCGTAGGTTTTAGGCTTATCTTTGTATTGTAATTATTTGAAAAACTACCTACTTAAGAAGATAAAGAAAAACAAGCAGATGCTTACTTAAAGATTTGCAAAAAGTATACCAAAAATCTTCTTACTACCTATAAAAAACACATCTAAAAAAGAGTTACTCATAAACTCTTCCAAATTTAAAAAGTCAATAGACTTTCTTTTCTACCTTTTACAAACACGAATAACAAACGAAACTTACAGCGGGACGAGACAAAACAACTATGAACAATTTTTTAACCAAGACA
>JAHDIP010000007.1:35367-65928 GCA_020630735.1 Saprospiraceae bacterium
GAAACTTACAGCGGGACGAGACAAAACAACTATGAACAATTTTTTAACCAAGACATGAACAACGAACAAAACGTACATTAAACAAAAGAACAAAACACAACAAACGAAAACTTACAGCGGGACGAGACAAAACAACTATGAACAATTTTTTAACCAAGACACGAACAACAAACAAAACGTACATTAAACAAAAGAACAAAACACAACAAACGAAAACTTACAGCGGGACGAGACAAAACAACTATGAACAATTTTTTAACCAAGACACGAACAACAAACAAAACGTACATTAAACAAAAGAACAAAACACAACAAACGAAAACTTACAGCGGGACAAAACAACTATGAACAATTTTTTAACCAAGACATGAACAACGAACAAAACGTACATTAAACAAAAGAACAAAACACAACAAACGAAAACGGACAAAACAAAAACCTAGAACAACTATTAACAAAAACATGAACAACAAGTAAAACTTACACTAAACAAAAGAACTAAACATTTACAATCACAAACGAAATCTAGACAAAAAAATTAAGACTGAACAAACAACAAACTTTTACCAAAACCGATAAACTTACAGTAAAATGAGTCTTAATTACTTTACAATCCCAAGAACGATGACTAAAAAACAAGTATCAACAAGCTTATCCATAACCAAAAAGTTAGTTGCAGTTATGCAAGTAATTATGCTCTTAGCATTGACACAGAGTTTGACAGCTCAATGTACTGTCGATTGCTTAAGTGAGAAGCATATTTACCTTGATGGCTCTGGACAAGTGATACTTACCTCTTCGGAACTGCTTCAAGACCCTATGTGTGATCCTTTAGATTTTACTGTAAAGTTAACAGATGATGTAGGTACCTTTTATGTTAATAGTATTGTAGATTGTAGCCATGTAGGAGTTAATCTTACAGCTACTGTCATCAATATTATTACAGGCGAATCATGTAGTACAGATTTAATTGTTGCTGACATGATAAAACCAAGCATTATTTGTTTACCTACTATTTTAGATTGTAATGAAAACAGCGATCCCGCTGTAATAGGTTATCCTCATATTATTGACAACTGTACACCATACGAGGATATTAATATTAGCTACGATGACCAAGGCGTAAATTTGCCTTGCTATACCGATTATAATGGCGAATTAGTAGCTGGAAAAATTGAACGTACTTGGACGGTTACTGATGCAAGTGGAAACCAAAATTCTTGCGTTCAAGACTTGTATATTCGTCGTACTCATATCAGCAACTTTATCTTCCCAAATGATTTAGATGGGATTCAACAAACAACTTTATTTTGTGGTGATGATCCAACCGATTTAGCATTGACTGGGCAACCAACAATTAATGGTGCTCCAATGTTTAGTCCTGAAGCATGTTCTATCGCCATTAATTATTTCGACCAAGAAATTTCATCTTGCAATGCAGGAACATACGAAATACTGCGTCACTGGTCTATACGAGACCTGTGTACAACTGAAGTTTTAGAAGACATTCAGGTAATAAAAATTACAGATAATACACCACCAGTTATTACATGTCCAAACGATGTAATGGTGGATGCACAAACAACACATTGTTCTTCCTCAATCACTTTGCCACAGGCTATAGCTATAGATGAATGTTCATCTGCTTCGGTTAGTGTCGCATGGGATTTTGGAACAGGTTATGGTCCATTTTTAAATGTACCCACAGGAACATATGTAGTAGACTATACAGCAGAAGATGAGTGTGGTAATACATCAACCTGTTCGATAAATGTAACAATTATGGATGATGCAGAACCTGTTGCTGTATGCAAAGAAGCAATCGAAGTAGCTTTAAGTACCGATGGTACAGCTACCGTTTATGCTTTTCATTTCGAAAATGGTAGTTATGATAACTGTGTAATTGATACCTTTTTGATTAGTCTTGATGGTCAATTGTTTTCAGATCAAGTACAATTTGGTTGTGCTGATCTAGCTAATTCGCCTATCATGTTATTCTTTAGAGTGTATGATGAAATTGGACAATTTAATGATTGTATGGTAGAAGTTACAGTAGTTGACAACTTAGATCCTTTTATTAATTGTGCCAATGATATAACGATTGCTTGCGATGCCGATCCTACAAATTTATTAATTACTGGAGCTTCTACAGCGACAGATAATTGTCCATTAGATACATTATATTACGAAGATAATGCAAATTTAAATGACTGTGGAAGAGGGAGTATTGAACGAACTTGGATTGCAATAGATGGAAGTGGAAATACGACAACTTGCATACAAACTATTACAGTAGATGATAGTTCAATAACAGAAATTACATTTCCAGACGACTATCAAACAAATGGATGTGGTGTTGTTTTGGATTTAAGTATTACAGGAGAACCAATTATAAATAGCAATTCTTGTACAAATATTTTAGTTTCTTATGACGACGACGAATACATTTTTGGAGAAGGTTCATGTTACTATATCAATCGTCATTGGAAAGTAATCGACTGGTGTACTTATGTTCCTAATTCGACAAGTAACATTGGTGTTTGGGAAGATAATCAATTAATAGAAGTGTATGATCTTGAGGCACCTGTTTTAAATTGTGCTGCTGACATTACAGTAGGTGTAACTTCTGGAAATTGTGATAGAGCTTATGCAACACTTACCACTGCAACTGCCACTGACTGTGATCCTAATGTAGTCATCACAAATAACTCACCCTATGCAAATGCGAATGGTGCAGATGCAAGTGGATTGTATCCGATAGGAATACATCTTGTAACATTCAAAGCAGAAGATGCTTGTGGAAATGAATCAACTTGTGATGTAACGATTACTGTAGGAGATTATTCAGCTCCATCAGCAATATGTAAAAGCGGTATTGCTATCACATTGATGGAAACAGGAATGTTTGAAATTACAGGAGAATTTATTAATCAGAGTAGTTATGATGATTGTACCGCAACTGAAAATTTGACCTTTGAAGTTATCCCTAGTATATTTACTTGTGCAGATATCGGACTACAAATTGTAGAACTTCATGTAACAGATGAATCTGGAAATTCTAGTTATTGTACAACAGCCGTTCAGGTGCAAGATAATATGAATGCTTGTCCTAATTCTGGTGATCGAATTTCTGGAATTATTGTGACCGAAGAAGGAAAAGAAGTAGATAATATCTTAGTAGAATTAAGTGGCGATCATGAGGCAGCAACACTTACAAATGTAGATGGTTATTACGAATTTCCAAATGTACAACCAGATGGTACTTATGTAGTAACACCATTAAAAAACATCGATCCGATGAATGGAATTTCTACTTTTGATGTCGTACTTATTCAGCAACACATTATCGGAACTAGAGTGATCGAATCACCTTACAAGCTGATAGCAGCAGATGTAAATAATAGTGGTTCAGTAACGGCTTTTGACTTAGTATCTCTACGAAAAATGATCTTACATATCGATACGACTTTTGTGTCAAATGATTCTTGGAAATTTGTAAATGCAGATTTTGTTTTCACAAATACAGCAAATCCATTTGCAACAACTCTACCAGCACAGTATACAATAGATCATCTAAACGGCAATGTAACTGATATCGATTTTGTTGGAATAAAAATAGGAGATGTCAACGATTCTGTTAATCCATTAGGAGGAATAATTCCTAGAAATAAAACAGGAGAATTTGTGCTTGAAATTGAAGATATTGAACTAGAAAAAGGAAAGGAATATATAATCCCTTTTACTGCCAAAAACTTTAAAAATATTATAGGATATCAATTTAGCTTAGCTTTCGATAAAGAGGCATTAGACTTTAAACATATAGAATTTACAGAAGAAGCAAAAACACTAGGATTAACAGAACATAACTTTGGATATAACTTATTAAACGAAGGCGTTATTACGACAAGTTGGGATAATGCCAGAGGAATAGAACTAGATGATAATATGATTCTCTTTTCTTTGAAATGTACAGCAAAGCAAAGTATTCATATTAGCGAAACGATACAACTTAATTCAAGCTTTACCGCTGCTGAAGCCTACAAAAGCAATGGATTAAATGACTACACTGCCATTGATGAATTATCAATTAACCTAATCTTTAACCAAAAAACTAACACAGAAGTAGAACTGTACCAAAATGCACCAAATCCATTTGTAAACACAACAAACATCCGCTTCGATTTACCTGAAAATAACGAGTACCAAGTACTTATTTATGATATTTCAGGAAAGCTTATAAAAGCATATAACGGACCGTTTGAGCGAGGGTACAATGAGATAGAAGTGCGCAAAGATGATTTGAATTCAGGTACAGGAATTTATTATTATCATCTAAAATCCGACGACGGGCGAGTACTATTTACAAAAAAAATGGTACTGACGGCGAGGTAATGACAAACTCGGTCATTGAAAAACAAAAACACCTTGAAAAACACAGAACAAACTTAACAACGGACAACTATACCAGAAGGTTATTTACGTAACCCTCTGGTATACCGAAAGACAGTTAGCGAATTGGAATTTAATTAACTGTCGTAGACGAATCATTAGAACTGGCTGATAATCAATCTGGTAAATTTGTTGATTAAAAATAAAGTGCAACAGCTAGCTTCTAATGATTTTTGAACCCTTTTTTATATAAAAGAAAATAAAAAAAACGTATATAAAAAATACCGAAACACGGGTATGGCGTTGTATTCGTTTTTGGAGTAACTTTATAATAAAAAAAAGAATGATACTCGGAACATTGATTTTAATATTTATGGTAATGATCCTCTTTGAGGTCAAAAGCGGTGTTTCTGAATGATGATTTAATTTTTTAATTAACCAAACGAAACACAAAAAACATATTTAGCAAAAAACACTACACAGAAGATAACTCAAAAGCCGACAATGACGAACTTACGTTCTTTAACCAAAACTTACAATCATTGTAGCTTACCTTTACGAATTCTCTTCATACCTAACCTTTAACTCTACTCTTCCCTTACGTTTATTTTTGAATGGAAAATAACTTAAGCTTTTAATCGAAAGCACTTTAATGGTACATCACTTTTGTATCTCAAAGGCTTAAACGAAAGAAGTAAATAGTTAATCAACCATATAGCTTAACAAAATTTTTTATTCAAGTGACATACTTGGTTTAGCCAATTGTATGCACCATTTTTAAAACCGAATTTTTACAAACAAAAAGCATTAATTTTTTAACTAAACTTTCTTCATCCCATGAAAAAATCGATTTTTACAAACGTATTAAACTGGGGAGAATGTACCAAAGCAAAAACGCGAACATTCAGTCCAAAACAATGGCAATTATTTTTCTTATTGCCATTATTTCTATTGTTAACAGTTACGACTTCGAAAGCCCAAAATGGCATTTGCGCACTTTCTTGCAACAATCAAGTAAACATTTCTTTAGACGTTAATGGCGAAGCTGAAATAGTTCCAGAAATAGTCTGGGAAAATGCAAACACTGTTGAATGTCTTCCTTTAATTACATCGATCTCGCTTTCTGTAGATGGTATTGGTGCTGGCACTAGTATCTTGGCAGATTGTGACGATATTGGATTACACGGTTATAACTTAGAAGTTGAATTTTTTGTTGTTGATGCTTCAGGCGCTCAAGTATTAGATCCTACTGGTGCACCATTAACATACACCAATTCTTGTTGGGGTGAAATTTTAATCGAAGACAAAATTGGACCTCAGATTGAATGTGAAACAGCTTTTATCGAATGTAATGCTGCTTCAGATCCTGCTAATGCTGGTTTCCCGAATGCAACTGATAACTGTGCAATTGTTGATACTGATTTTACAGATGTAGTTACCGACTTAGGTTGTGCTGACATACAAGGATATCAAGTAACAACTCAAATTGATCGTACTTGGACAGTATATGATGCAGCTGGTTTTTCAGCTACATGTACTCAAACAATTTATATTTTTAAACCTACTTTATCTGAAGTAGTATTTCCAGGAAATTTAGATGACCTTACTTTACCAGCATTAAATTGCAATTCATTACCAACTTTACAAAATGCTGGTCAACCATTGATTAATGGTTTGCCTATTGTTAATGGTGACATTTGCAATATCGCAGTTACATACGAAGATAATATAGTAGAACTTTGCGGAGGTAGTACAGAAGTATTACGTACTTGGACTGTTGCTGACTGGTGTACAGGTGAGGTAATCAACTACATTCAAATCATTAAATTATTAGACAAAACGGCTCCTTATATTACTTGCCCTGCCGACATTACTGTTGGTACAGATATCAACGATTGTAGTACAACGGTTAATTTATTACCTGCTTCTGTTTCTGATGACTGTTCAGGTTTTTCAGTTGTTGTTGAAACGCCGCTTGGTTCAATCGACGGAAACGGTGGTCTTTTAGTAGATGCTCCTCTAGGTGCGCATACCATTACATATATCGCTACAGACGAGTGCGGTAATGCTAGTTCTTGTTCGATGACTGTTACTGTTGTTGACAACGTACCGCCTATTGCTGTTTGCGATGAGCATACAACTGTTGCTATCGGAGCTGATGGTACTGCTCTTATCGGATGGGATACTTTCGATGATGGTAGCCACGATAATTGTGAATTAGTAAAATACGAAGTAAGACGAATGGACAATCCTGGTTGTCCAGGTAACGATGCTACTGATTTTGATGAGGTAGTTCCAGTTACTTGTTGTGATATAGGCTCTGTTGTAATTGTAGAATTACAAGTTACAGATGCTGCGGGTTTAACCAACTCATGTATGGTTGAAGTAGAAGTACAAGATAAAATTTATCCTACTATTGTTTGTCCTGCTAATAAGACATTAGACTGTGGACAAGATTATACAGATACTGGTTTGACAGGTGTGGCTATCGGAACAGATAACTGCCCAGGTGTAGAAGTAACATACGAAGATATTTTTGTTGATATCGACCAATGTGGCGAAGGTGTTATCAGAAGAAGATGGACAGCTACAGATGCTGTTGGAAAAACAGATGCTTGTGTTCAAATTATTACAATTGACAATAGTACTCCTTTTGAAGGAGATGATATTACATGGCCAGATCATTACGAAACTGCTGAGTGTGGTGCTGCTGTACAGCCTCAAGATCTTCCTGCAGGTTTTGATCGCCCTCAATTTACTGAAGATGCTTGCGACTTAGTTGCACTTACACACGTTGATGAAGTATTAGAAGTTCAAGGAGAAGCTTGTTATAAAATAGTACGTACTTGGATCGTAATTAACTGGTGTGAGTATGATCCAAATGATCCACAAACAGGTGGTCGTTGGGAATTCGAACAAATCATCAAAGTGTTAAACGAAGTAGCACCAGTTATTACTAGTACTTGTCAAAATGTTGATATTTGTAATTACGAAGATGCATGTGCAGGTACATTTGTAGACTTGCCATTTGCTGCTACAGATGATTGTACACCAGCTGCAGATTTAATCTATAGCTTTATTTTAGATGTAAACAACGATGGTTTAAATGATGTATACGGAAATACAAACGACGCTTCTAACTATTTACCAAACGGAGTACACTCGTTATCATGGGAAGTAGCTGATGGTTGTGGAAACGTAACGACTTGTTCTTACCTTATTACTGTTCGTGACTGTAAGCAACCAACACCAGTTTGTATTAATGGTTTAAGTGCAGAGTTGATGCCTACTACAGGACAAGTTACACTTTGGGTAAGCGATTTTGAATCTGGTTCTTCTTTTGATAACTGTACATCTCATGACAACCTTGAGTTTTCATTCTCAAGCAATGTAAATGATAAAAACAAAGTATTTGATTGTTCTCAGTTAGGAACTCAAATTGTACAAATTTGGGCAACAGACGAAGCAGGTAATCAAGATTACTGCGAAACATACATCATCATTCAAGATAACATGGGCGCTTGCGATGGCGTACCAACTACAAGTGCAATGATTAACGGTCGTATCGAAAACGAATTAGGAGAAGAAGTAGAAGAAGTATCTGTAAATATTTCAGGTAGTAATGCTTTACCATTCATGACTGAAACAGATGGTAGTTATGCATTCCCAAGCTTACCTATGCACGGAAACTATACAGTTACTCCAGAAAAAGATATGAATCCTACAAATGGTGTTTCTACATTTGATTTGGTGAAAATTCAAAAGCACATCTTAGGTGTTGAGACATTAGATTCTCCATACAAAATGATTGCTGCTGATATTAACAGATCAGGATCTATTACTACATTCGACGTTGTTCGATTACGTAAGTTGATCTTAAACATCGATACTGAATTCGAAGACAATACATCGTGGAGATTTATTGATAAAAACTTTGTATTCGCTGATCCAACGGATCCATTTGCAACTTCATTCCCAGAGGTCGTATCTATCAACGATCTTTCTCAAGATGAAGCAGCTAACTTCGTAGCCATCAAAGTTGGTGATGTAAACAATACAGCGATTCCAAATACTTTATTAGGTGTTGAAGGTCGTACTACAGTTGGTGACTTATTATTCAATGTTGAAGATAAAGCATTAACAGCAGGAGAAGAATACACTGTAACGTTTGAAGCTAAAGATGCTGTTTTGGGTTACCAATTTACATTGAACTTTGATAAAAATGCAGTAGCGTTTGTATCAATAGAGCAGGGTAGTGCTGAGAACTTTGGTTTGACAATGTTAGATGAAGGTGTGATCACGACAAGTTGGAATGCTACTACAGCTACTCAGTCAGTATTTAGCTTAAGCTTCAAAGCACTAGCTGATGTTCAATTGAGTGAAGTATTGAATATCAATTCTAAATACACGACTTCAGAAGCATACAACAACGATGCTGAATTAATGGATGTTGCTTTAGCCTTCAATGGTGAATTAGCTACAGCAAGTTTTGAATTATACCAAAACACACCAAATCCATTTAAGACAACAACTACTGTTGGTTTCAATTTACCAGATGCAGGTACAGCTACATTAACTGTATATGATCTTTCAGGAAAAGTATTAAAGCTTATCTCTACAGAGTATGCAAAAGGATACAACGAAATTGAATTGAATAGAGCAGAGCTTTCAGGAAGTGGTGTTCTTTATTACCAATTAGATACGACGACAGGTTCAGCTACAAAGAAAATGCTTTTAGTTGACTAATATACATAATTCCTAAATCGGGTTTTAGGGTTTACTTAAAATCCGGTTTTTGGGATGACCTCTCTTCGTTTCGGCGGAGGGAGGTTTTTTTGAAATAAAATCTATTTCTAATTTTTTTTGGAAGAAATATTAAGAAGACATAATTATTTTTTTTACCTTCGTTATTAACTTAGATTTATATACCCCATATATTTAAATCTTAGTGTTGAAAAATACCTTTTTTAGGGTATACAAAAAGATTAGGCTTTATCGTACCTTTGTAAGATATAGTTTAACTCTGCGAAGAATTTTAAAGAAGTTCTGAAACAACTAAATTATTGTTCTATAATTTTAAAACTAATATTCTTACATTCAACCTCTTAGTTTTAAAATTACATCCCAAGCCTTACCGATTAAAAAAACGTTGTCCCAACAACCGTTAATTTTTGCATCCCGTTAACCACACACAAACTTAGCATTAACATTTTTCAAAAATCTAATTGAAAATAGATTAGTCTGTTTTGGACTAATTTAAAGATATAATCTCATGAAAATACGAATTTCTACCTGCGTATCCTTCGCAATAGATAGTAGCGTAATCGCTTCTAAGTCTACGTGTGGTTCATTCAATTTTAATGTGAGTTTCATTTAAGATCTATACAACCTCTGTGTTTGTATAGGCTATTTTGTATTTATAACCTAATGCACAAAATGAGAGAGAACATATTTACCGGGCTTATTAAAAATTAACTTATTACTCATGGAAAAAAAGTTTACATTAAAAAAATTAGCAGGTTACATAAAGCTATCTTTATGTGGCGTGTTCTTATTATCGCTTGTCGGTAATATGAGTGCGCAAACGATTGTTGCCTGTGGGGACGCTTTTGTAGATTCGGGTGGCACTGCTGCTGAATACTCAAGCAACGAAAATATTGAATACAGTATTTGTCCTACAAATGCTGGTGATGTTGTTTCTGTTACCTTCAATACGTTTAGTACTGAAAATAGCGGAACAACTAGTTGTTTTGATGGATTAACCATCCACAATGGAACAGATGCAACTGCTCCAACAATCAATCCAACTACAGGTACTGAATGGTGCTGGGATTTAACTGATCCTACTCCTATTGGTACAGGTAATTTAAATGGAATGACCATTACGTCTACAGATGCTTCTGGTTGTTTATTTATGGTGTGGAACTCAGATTCTTCTGCAACTAGAGATGGATGGGATGCTACTGTGAGCTGTGGCGCCGCACCAACTTGTATTACCCCTACAGCTTTGGCATCAGCAAATATTACAGATGCTACTGCTGATATTTCTTTTGATGTAACTTCTGCGGGTACATATACTATTGAATATGGTCCTGCACCACTTACAGCTGGTACAGGTCTTACTGTTTCTGGTGCTGCCAATGCAGGTACTAATACAGCAACTCTTACTGGCTTGACTGCTGAAACTGATTACGAATATCTAGTTTCTTTAGATTGTGGCGGTGGTGATGTGAGCGGTACTGCTAACGGTACTGGTTTTACAACTGGTGCTGCACCTCTTCCTCCACTTACTTGTGGAGATGCCTTTTTAGATACTGGTGGAGCTGATGCTGATTATAGTACAAATGAAGATATAGAATATTCTATTTGTCCTCAGATTGCTGGCGAAGTAGTTACTGTTACATTTACAGCTTTTCAAACAGAAGCTAATTTTGATGATATGACTATCTATGACGGTGCGGATGCAACGGCTACAGAATTAGGCGTATTTGACGGAACTAACTCTCCAGGAACAATTACTTCTACAGATGCATCAGGATGTTTATTCATCTTATGGTCTTCTGATGGATCAGTTACTAATCCAGGATGGGAAGCTACTGTTTCTTGTGCTCCTCCTCCAACTTGTCCAACTCCAACAGCTTTAGCTACAAATAATGTATCTTTTAGTTCTGCTGATATAGCATTCGATGCTACTACAGGTGGAACATATACTATCGAATATGGTCCTGCACCACTTACTGCTGGTACAGGTCAAACAGTTTCAGGAACTGCAATCGCTGGTGCTAACTCAGTAGGTATTAGTGGCTTAACTGCTGAAACTGATTATGAATATTTGGTTACTATAGATTGTGGTGCTGATGGTGTAAGTGCTGCTGCTGCTGGAGCATTCACTACTATAAATGCGCCACTTACTTGTGGTGACGCATTCCTAGATACAGGAGGTACTGCTGCTGACTATGGTACTAATGAAAGTATAGAATACTCAATTTGTCCTCAAAATGCAGGAGAAGTTGTTGTACTTACATTTACAGTTTTTGATACAGAAGCTAATTTTGATGATATGACTATTTTTGACGGTGCAGATGCTACCGCTACAGAATTAGGCGTATTTGACGGAACTAACTCTCCTGGTACAGTTACTTCCACAGACGCATCAGGATGTTTATTCATCTTATGGTCTTCTGATGGTTCTGTTACTAGTCTAGGATGGGAAGCTACTGTTGCTTGTATGGCTGCTCCTAATTGTGCAGCTGCATCGGCTTTAGCTTCAGCTAATATAACGTATAACGCTGCAGATATTTCTTTCAATCATAATGCTGGAGGAACATATACAATTGAGTATGGTCCAGCTCCATTAACGGCTGGCACTGGTCAAACTGTTTCAGGTCCAGCTGATGCAGGTGCTAATACGGTTAATTTACCAGGTTTAGATGCTGAAACGGATTACGACTATATCGTAACGATTGATTGTGGTGTTGATGGTGTAAGTGATGCTGTTGCAGGAACATTTACTACTGGTACTGCGCCTACTGCTGTAGCTTGTGGTACTAACTTTTTAGATACAGGGGGTGTTGATGGAGATTACGGAATAAATGAAAGAACAGACTTTCTTATTTGTCCAGATAATCCTGGAGATGTTGTTACTCTAGATATTAATTTCTTTGCTACTGAAGCAGGTTTTGATGGGATGAACATTTATGAAGGGGTGGATGAAACTGGCTTTTTATTAGGTGGTTTAACTGGAACGCTTGTTAACCCTATCTCTTTGACTTCTACTGATCCAACTGGATGTATATTTATACAATGGATTTCTGATGGTTCTATTACAGATGGAGGATGGGATATTGATGTCATTTGTGCTGTTCCTGAATCATGCCCTGCTCCAACTGCAGGTACATTAAATCCTACATCGAACTCTTTAGATGTATCTTTTAACTATGCAACTGCTGGTCAAGGATATTCTATTGATGATGGTTTTGGAAACATTACGACTGGTACTACTGTTGTTGGTCCTAATACAGTTACCGTTTCTGGTTTAACTTCTTGTACAGATTATACATTAACACTTACAATTGATTGTGGTGTTGACGGTTTATCTACACCTGTAGAAGCAACTGGTACTACTGCTGTAGGTGATCCAGTATGTGGTGGTTCATTCTTTGATTCAGGTTGTACTGCTGCTAATTACCAAAACAATGAAGATCTTTCTTACACAATATGTCCAGATATTGCTGGCGATGTCGTAATCCTTAATTTCACATTTGTTGATGTTGAATCAGGATTTGATTTCTTAGGTGTTTTTGATGGATCAGATACTACGACACCATTAAATGATGATGTACAAGGTGCAGAACAGTTTATCTCAACTGCTGCTGATGGTTGTTTAACAGTAACATTCACTTCTGATGGATCAGTTTCTAATCCAGGATGGGAAGCTACAGTAACTTGTGGTCCTACTCCTACCTGTTTAGACCCTACAGGATTAACTGCTAGCAATATTGCTATTGGTGGTGCTGATGTATCTTTTGATTATGATGATGCAGGTTTTGATTATTCAATTGAATATGGTGCTGCTCCTCTAGTTGCTGGTGCAGGAACAACTGTAACAGGAACAACTGTTGCTGGCGCAAATACTGCATCTTTAACAGGATTAGCTTCTTGTACTGATATTGAATATATCGTTACTGTTGATTGTGGTGGTCTTAATGGATTAAGTAATCCGATATTGGGTGCCTTCACAAGTGCTAGTCCGGCTCCAGTATGTGGTGGTCAATTCATCGACTCAGGTTGTAATAATGAATATCCAAATTCTGCTGGTGAATTATATACAATTTGTCCTGATAATGCAGGTGATTTAGTTTCTGTTGAATTCCTTTCTTTCAGTACAGAAAATAATGGTAATACTGATTGTTGGGATGGTCTTACAATCTATGATGGTAATAGTGTAGCTGCAACAACAATTGATCCTCCAAATGGTGGAAATGTTTGGTGTTGGGATTTAACTGACACCCCTGCTGCTGGTACAGGTGACTTAAATGGCATGACTATTACTTCTTCAGATGCTTCTGGTTGTTTAACTTTTGTTTTCAACTCAGATGGTTCTGTAACTAGAGATGGATGGGATGCTATTGTAACTTGTAATACTCCTCCTCCATGTGAAATCACATGTCCTGCTGATATGTCTTTCCATTTAGGTGGTGGTGAGTGTACTGCTACAGTATCTTACGATCTACCAACACTTACAGGATTCTGTGCAACTGAATTAGTTCAGACTGCTGGTCTTCCTAGTGGTAGTGATTTCCCTATCGGAACAACTACAAATACGTTTGAAACAACTGATATTGCAGGTGCTATTATTTCTTGCTCATTTGATGTAGAAGTAACTGGTAACACTGACGTAACTACTAATATAACTTGTAACAACTCGATCAATCTTTCTGTATCTGCTGATTGTCAAACTACAATAAACGCAGATATGATTTTAGAAGGTGGTCCTTATGCTTGTTACGAATCATACTCTATTACACTTGATTACCCAGAAGGTACAACTGTATATAGCCCAGCTAACCAAATCGACGGAACACACGTTGATGCTGGTCCTATCCAAGTTACAGTTACTGGTCCTAATGGAGAAACTTGTTGGGGTAACTTAATCGTTGAAGATAAGATTGGTCCTGAAGTAATCTGTGATGAAAACATGACAGTTTTCTGTACTGCTTTAAATGATGGAGAATTACCTACACCTTCTTATCCTAGTGATTACCCAGATGTAAATGAAGGATGTTGTACATTAACACCTGATAACTTTACATACGTTGATGGTGCTGCAGGTGGTACTACTTTAACTGGCTTTGTTGGTTTATTTGCTCCTGATACTTGGGAAGAATTAATTTCTGATCCTAGTGGTAGTGCTACATTTAGTCCTGATGGAACATCTTTAAGCATTATTTCTCCTAATCCTAATATCTTATTTGGACCTGAGCAGTTTACTCAATTAGCTCATACATTCCAGTTTAATGGTACAGTATCTTTCGATTGGGATTTCATTAATAATGATGAGACATTTGAAGTGTTTGTTTCTTTAATTGCTGCTGAAGATGGTTCTGTAACTACAATTGTAAATACTGACCTTAATGAAAGTGGATCTGAAGCAATCGCTGTACAAGCAGGAGATATCCTAGCATTCCAAGCTATATCTACAGATGGTTTAAGCCCAGAGGCAGAAGTAATCATTTCTAACTTCTCTTTCTTCTTGAATAACGATACACCTACAGATGGAGATTGTATTAGTGCAATTAAGAGATCTTGGACAGTTACAGATTGTTCTGGAAACTCTTCTACTTGTGAGCAAGTAATTGTTATTACTAGCCCGACTTTAGATGATGTTGATTTCCCAGAAGATATCACTTTAGAATGTGGTGCAAGTACTGATCCAGAAGATCTTCCAAATGCAGACGATTATCCAAATGTAAATGGTGACGATATTGATCTTTCTAACTGTAACTTAGGTGCTGTTATTTCTGAACAAGAAATTGATATCTGTGCAGGTAGTAAGAAAATTTTACGTGAATGGACAGTAATCGACTGGTGCTCTGGTGATACGCGTACAGAAACGCAAATCATCAAAGTTGAAGATTCAAGAGCTCCTCTTTTAACTTGTCCTGAGGACATGACAGTAAGTACAAACTACTACGATTGTTTGGCTACGGTATCTTTACCTGATCCATTACAATTATCTGATGTTTGTTCTTCTGCTACATATAGCGTTACTTCTGTTACTGGAGGTACACTAGTACAAGTTGGTAGTGCTTACCAAATCCATGATTTACCTTTAGGTGGTCCTTACTTCATAACTTATGAAGCGAACGATGGTTGTGGAAACACTGCTGAATGTACAATGCAAGTAACTGTTGAAGATCAAGTTCCACCATTAGCTATTTGTGATCAATTTACAAATGTAGGACTTGGTGATGATGGTACTGGTCGTGTATTTGCTGCATCATTTGATGATGGAAGTTACGATAACTGTGGAGATGTTTACTTCAAGGTTAGAAGAATGGATATCGGTGGGTGTAACAACCTAAATGGTGATGATAGCAATGCGCCTGACTATCAAGAATGGTTTGATGATTCAGCTGATTTCTGTTGTGATGATATCGCAAACAATAATATCATGATGATCTTCAGAGTTTTTGATGTTGATCCTGGTGAAGGTCCTGTTGATCCTGCTCGTATTGAAGAAGGTGGTGATCTTTACAAACACTACAATGACTGTATGGTTGAGGTTGAAGTTGAAGATAAGCTTCCACCAGAAATTACATGTCCTCCAGACATTACTATCAGTTGTTTATACGAATTCGATCCTAATGATTTATCAGTATTTGGAACAATAGAACTTGATGAAGCTGATAGAGACGAGATTACTATTGTTGACCCTAACGGTTTAGGAACGACTACTTGGGGAATCGACGGTTACGCTACTGATAACTGTAGCGTTACAATCACTGAAAACTCTAACATGAATGTTGAATGCGGCGAAGGTCAAATTACTCGTGTATTCACAGCTACTGATGCTGGTGGTAGAACAACAAGTTGTATCCAACGTATCCGTATCATAAACTACGATCCATTTGATGAAAATGATATCAACTGGCCAGTTGAAGAAACATCTGCTGATTGTTCTGATGGACTTGATCCTGATTCTGTTCCTAGTCCAACGATTGATGTAGATATTTGTGATAACGTTTTTGTTGGTCACGATGATCTTATCTTACCAGAAGATGCTCCTCACTGTTACAAAATATTACGTACTTGGACAGTTGTTGACTGGTGCCAGTATGTACCAAATAGTGGTTCTGACTTAGGTCGTTGGGAATATACTCAAGTAATTAAAGTGACGGATTCTACTCCTCCAGTTCTTACTTGTGATGTTCCAACTGAACCTGGTTGTAGCTATGACGAAGATTGTGGTCCTGGTTTCATTACATTGACTGCAAGTGCTACTGATGACTGTAGCGAAGAAAATTTATACTACACATACCAAATCGATGCTTTCCAAGATGGAACAATCGATGCACAAGGTGTAAGCAACGATGCAAGTGGTAGCTACCCAATTGGTCTGCATACAATTACATTCACAGCTACTGATGGTTGTGGTAATGTTTCTGAATGCTCTTACGATTTCGAAATCGAAGATTGTAAAGCTCCAACTCCAGTTTGTCAGTTGATCGCTTCTTCATTGATGCCTTCTTCTGGTACATTGACTATCTGGGCTGAAGACTTCGAAGCTGATGGTTCTAGTTTTGATAACTGTACTGATTTTGAAGACTTACAATTTAGAATCAGAAAGACTGATCAATTTGCTCCTGCAAATAATACACCTCCTTCTTCAAGTTCTACAACTGTAAGCTATGATTGTACAGAGTTAGGTACTCAGTGGGTTGACTTCTGGGTAGGTGACGAAAACAATAACTGGGATCACTGTAGAACATACATCGTTATTCAAGATCCTACTAATGCTTGTGGTAATGCTGAAATGGCAATCATTGCAGGTAGAATCTCTAACGAAAATGATGAAGAAATCGAAGAAGTTGAAGTACAGATTGCTGGTGGTTTAGGTACTGGTTTTGTACCATTAGTAACTAGCTTGAGTGGTGCTTACGAATGGGATGATGTTCCAATGCATGATGATTATACAGTAACTCCACACAAAGACATCAACCACTTAAATGGTGTTTCTACTTACGATATCGTATTGATTAGTAAGCATATCTTAGGTATCGAATCATTAGATTCTCCATACAAATTGATTGCTGCTGATGTAAATAGATCAAACAGTGTTTCTGCTTTAGATATGGTAGAACTTAGAAGATTGATCTTACACATTGATACAGAATTCCAAAGTAACACATCTTGGAGATTTGTTGATAAGTCATTCATCTTTGTTGACGAGAATAACCCGTTTGCTACGTCATTCCCTGAAGTTATTTCTTTAACTGACTTGGATACAGATCAAATGACTGCTGATTTCTTAGGTGTTAAAGTTGGTGATGTAAACGAAAGTGCATTAACAAATAACCTTACGGGATCTAACTACAGACATAAAGTTGGTGACTTAGCATTCCTTGCTAAAGACCAAGACTTGAAAGCTGGTGAAGAATACACAATTGAATTCAACGCTCAAGATGCAATCTTAGGTTACCAATTCACTTTAGGATTTGACCAAACTGCATTAGAGTTTGTTGATGTAGCTTCTGCTAATGCTGATAACTTCGGTTTATCATTATTAAATGAAGGTGTAATCACTGCTAGTTGGAATAATAGTGAGGCAATTAAATCTACATTTAGCTTAACATTCAAAGCAACTGCTGATGTTACATTAAGTGATGCCTTAACGATTAATTCTCGTTATACAGTTGCTGAAGCTTATGATGCTAATGCAGACTTGCTAGATGTTTCACTTGAGTTCAATACAGAAAATGGAGTTGTTACTACTAACAATTTTGAACTATACCAAAATACACCAAATCCATTCAAAGAAGAAACTAAAGTTAGCTTCAACTTGCCAGAGGCATCTGCTGCTACACTTACTATCTTCGATGTATCTGGAAAAGTATTAAAGCAATACGCTGGTGATTTTGCTAAAGGTTACAACGAAATTATTATCAACAAAGATCAGTTAGAAGGTGCTGGTATTCTTTACTATCAATTGGATACAAACACTGAAACTTCTACGAAGAAAATGATCCTTATTGATTAAAGATAACGTCCTCAAGAGCCGATTTTTATGAATGCTTTAAAATCGGTTTTTGGGATGGCCTCTCTCCGTGCTAAGTTGGAGGGGGGCTTTTTTCCGACTTTCGAGCGTTTTTTAACGCTTAAATAATATAAGCTCAGTATCCGATTTTTGAATGCTTTAAAATCGGTTTTTGGGATGGCCTTTCTCCGTGCTAAGTGGAGGAGGGCTTTTTTTTGTTTTAGTTCTTTATATGCTAAGCGCCAAACGATAGTAACTAATGACAACTCTTTAACTAAAATAAGAAGCTATACCAAGAAGAGTAGGTTAAAAATTATACAAACTTTATCTAATCTATTTACCTATAAAAGAATAAGAAGATACAATCATACCTATAGTTATTTTAACTTCATTCTCACCAATTTACATCTTACTGAAAAAATATATTTCATTGATTATTAACCCATTAAAGGCATATTAAACATAAATTTAATAACTGTTTTTTGTCATGTCTTGGCATGGTTACTGTAAATGTTGTACTAATCAACCTTCTTCAAAAGAACTGGTTGACAAACGGTTATTAAAAATAAACATTGATGGGATATTATTTTACTGTGAGGCAATCTACAGCATTTCAAGCTACAAGCTGTAGTTCTAAAATGACAAAAGTATAAGAATTTAGATGCTTCTTTTGCTAGAAATTAGCAAGAGGGTTTGTCATTACTCACCTTCCCTTCTTCAGATAATTACTAATTAAGTCCAAACAACGGGAAACCGTCAATTGGTATGTGTTTCAATGCAAGCCTAGCTTAAAATGAAAACACATACTTCAATTGCACAAATCAGTTGTGTCGTTAGATAATCAGCAGTTTAGCTCGATTTCAACTTCCAACCAATTTGTAAAATGATCTGTCAATATATGGTATCGAAAACATTCGATTACTACTGGCGGAGCTATGCGAAGATTTATTTCAATTAAACATATAAATATCTTATTCCATGAGAGAACTAAAATTACCCCAAGTGGAGAGACGAACAAATTTTGCAAGAAATAGAATTTTTCTATTTCTATGTGCATTGCTATTTACTACGATGCAAAATTCCTTATTTGCTCAATGTGATTTGGCTACAGATGATACGATTAGTATCTCTTTCGATAATGATTGTGAAGCAACTATTACTCCTGATATGGCACTTGAAGATGCAAGTACATCGTGTCCAGGTGGTACGTTTCTAGTAGAAGTATTTGACGATAATGGTCTCATTCCAACTTCTCCTATTGTAAATAGCGATTATCTTGGGCAGATGTTGACGGTAGTGATTACTGATACCAATTCAGGAACAATGAGTGCAGATGTAACATTGACTGTTGTAGACGAAACGCAGCCTAGTATTACTTGTACACCAGATGTAACAATCAGTTGTTTTGGTGGTACAATAACACCTCCAACTGCAACAGATAATTGCGGGAGTACACCAACACTAATGCAAGTAGGAGACGATAATGTAATTGATGGCGATTGCAATCCATATATTCGTACAATTGAGCGTACCTATGTAGCAGTTGATGATGAAGGGAATGAATCAGCATCATGTACTCAAACAATATTTGTAGAGGCAATTGTATTGGCAAATGTTGTGGCACCTACCTCAACAACCTTATCTTGTACAGATACTTATACGACTGACACAAATGGAAACCCTTCACCAACAGAGACTGGTTATCCTACTTATAATGGTGAAGATTTAGACGAAACCTTTAATGCAGATTGCGATATTACAGTAAGCTATTCCGATCAATTAATTGTGAATACAAGTTGCTTAGTTCGTATTTCTCGTACTTGGACGATAGTTGAGTTTTGTAATAGTCCAGCTACTGATGAACAATATGTTCAGTTGATAGAAATATCTGACGGAGATGCTCCAATAATTACTTGTGCAGATGATACTACTGTAAGTACAGACGCAAATGCTTGCGATGCTTCAGTCGCAGTACCTTTACCTACAGTAAGCCAAGATTGCCAAACAACTTTTACTTACGATATAAGTTATAATGGAAATACAATTTCTAATTATACCGCTGGAGATTTAATTACACTAAGTCCAGGTGATAATATAATCGATATTACAGTAAATGATGGTTGTGGAAATTCAGATAATTGTCAAGTTACCATTACAGTAGCAGACGAAGTTCCTCCTACACCTGTATGTTCAGAGTTCATAACAACTTCGTTAACTGCTGGGGGCATATCTAATTTATTTGTCAATTCTTTTGATAATGGAAGTCATGATAATTGTGGTGTTGAGCAGATTCTTGTAAAACGAATGGATGATGGTGCAGCTTGTTCTGTTACCGAAGATACCTTTAGTGATCAAGTAAATTTCTGTTGTGCTGATGTAGGTACTGATGTAATGGTTATTGTAAGAGTTTTTGATGCGGCTGGCAATTTTAATGATTGTATGGTTAGCGTTACGGTTAATGATAAAAGTGATCCACAGATTACTTGTCCACCAGATATTACGGTGAGTTGTATTTTAGGTGCTGACGACTTATCTATTTTCGGTACAGTAGTAACAGATGCAATTAATCAAACAACTATTAGTATTGATGATCCTAATAATCCAACAGCTCCTACTTCGTGGGGTACTGATGGTTTGGCAACAGACAATTGTAGTGTTGTACTTTCTGGACCAGTTGTAGAAAATAATTTGGATGGTTGTGGAACAGGAACAATTACAAGAACTTGGTTAGCTACAGACGCTGGTGGTCTTACCGCAAGTTGTACACAAACGATTACAGTCGAACAGTTTGTTACTTTTGATGAAGACCGAATAAGTTGGCCTGAAGATGTAACAGTACAGTGTGGTGACGATATGTCAACAGCAGTAACAGGTTTACCAATAATTGATGATAGTGATATTTGTGCAATGGTTTTCTTAAGTGTTCCTGATGATAATTTGCTTGATGCTGTCTCTTCTAGCAATGGTATTTGTCAAGTTTTACAACGTACATTTACTGTAAACGATATGTGCCAAGGAGATACCCCTGCAGGTGTATCATTTACATACACACAAAAAATTTCTATCCAAGATTTAACAGCTCCTGTTTTTTCATCGACTCCTGCAGATGTAACTGTAGATCTAGGAACAAATTGTGAAGGTACATTGGTCGTGCCAGTCTTAACAGCTAGTGACGGAAGCTGCAGTAGTGGAGTAGACATCGTAGTAAGTTCTACACCAGATGTTGTTTCAGATACAGGAACATTTACCAATATTACAGGTAGTCACAATGATGTAATCACGATAACTTATACAGCAACTGATGCTTGTGGTAATTCTTCAACTACTTCTTTTAATGCAACATTGCAAGATACAGAAGCACCAATGGCTATTTGTATTCAAGGTTTAGCAACAACGGTGATGTCTGATGGAATGATTACAATTCCAGCAACTTTTTTCGAATCGAGTAACAGTATGAGTTCCGATAATTGTACAGACTATAATGATTTAGAATTTTACATTCAAGCAACAGTGGAGAATGCACCAGTAGGAACTACAACTCCTACAACAACTGAAGTGACATTTGATTGTACAGATCTTGGAGACCAATGGGTAGAAATTTGGGTAGTCGATGAAGCTGGTAATACCGATGTTTGTCAAACATTTGTAGATATTCAAGATAATAACGATATATGTTCATCCTTTCCTTGTCCTGATGTACCAGTTGTTACAAATGTGATACAGTCTACAGGAGCAAGTGCAGGATGTGGCTTGACAGGAAGTACTGCTGAAATTGTGCTTGATGGAGGAAACGAAGAAACGTTCTTGTATACTTGGGTGCCAAATGTTGGAACTTTTAATCCTGCTACACCTCATATTAGAGATGAATTACCTCAAGGGCAACTTACGGTTACTATTGCATTAGCAAGTGATCCAGGTTGTACTCGTACAGTGAGTTTCTTTCATGAGTGTTTTGAAAACTTAATAGCTGATGTAGGAGGACATATCCGAGATCAAGCAGGTGAAGATGTAGAAAATGTTGAAGTAAAATTAGGAGGAGGAATGAATGAAAGTGCATGGACAGATGCTGATGGTTCATTTATGTTTTCAGATGTACCTACTTTAAGCAACTATACAATCACACCAGAGAAAAATGGAAATCCTTTAAACGGTGTAACGACTTACGATATCGTTATTTTACAAAAACATATTTTAGGAGTAGAGACACTAGATTCTCCGTACAAGATTTTAGCAGCAGATGTCAATCGTTCGTTAGCAGTAACAGCTGCTGATATCATCGACTTGCGAAAAATTATTTTACATATTCATCAAGAATTTCCATCAAATACATCATGGCGTTTTATTGATGCTGATTTTGAATTTTTGGATGAGGTGAATCCATTCGCTACGACTTTCCCAGAAGTATTATCAATCAATGAATTAACGACACCTGAGATGTATAGCAATTTTATTGCGGTCAAAATAGGGGATTTAGACAACTCAGCGATTCCTAATAGTTTGCTAGGGGCAGAAGATAGAACGACTACTGGAACACTTTCTTTTGGTGTAGAAGACGAAAAACTAGAGGTAGGAAAAACACATACGATTGATTTTAGAGCTAAAGATTTTAAAGCAATTGAAGGATTTCAGTTTACACTAGATTTCGATGAAAAAGCCTTGGCCTTTGTAGGTTTTAATGAAGGTGCTTTAGTGGGAATGAATTCAGCAAATTTAGGATTGATGAATTTGGAAGAAGGAATTATCAATGCAAGTTGGAATGCTACAACAGCAGAATCAAATGCAATTAAAGATGATGTCGTTCTATTTAGTTTAACCTTTAATGCAAATCAAGCAACGACAGTAGGGGAGGTATTAGCAATCAATTCTCGCTCTATTACAGCAGAGGCTTATACTGCTACTGACGAAGGATTAGAAAAGTTTGATCTTGCACTTGCTTTAACAAATAAAGAAAGAACTACAATTGTAGGTGGAAGTTTTGAACTGTATCAAAATATACCAAATCCTTTTAATGAAGAAACAACGATTAGTTTCAACTTACCAAAGGCTAGTAAAGCAAGTCTTACCATTTATGATTTATCAGGAAAAGCTGTACAACGTTTTGAAAGAGATTTTTCAAAAGGATACAACGAAGTACCAGTAGATAAAATGGATTTAACAGGTGCAGGAATCTTCTACTACCAGTTAGAGACAGCAGAATTTACACAAACAAAGAAAATGATTTTGTTTTAAAAAACAAATCTAAAGATAAACTTGAATCAGCCTATCGCTAGATAGGTTGGGACAATGTTTCACATGCGGTTTTTAGGAAAGAGCCTTTTCCAGTTTTTACTGGAAGAGGCTCTACTTTTTTCGTTATTTTTTAAGAAAAACTACCAAAAAAATCTTAACTCTAAAATTGTCTGCTTTATTAACACGTACTACTTATCAGAAGGCAGTCTTAATATTTCAACAAAAAAAATAAAAACAGTTCGCAACTATTTATTAGAACCTACCGTTATATAATCGAGCGCCTACCAAATGCATTTTCCTTGCATTTAGTCAAATCTGTTTATTGCACTTTTTTTTTATTTTACATTGGGTTTTAGAAGTAAACAATATATTTTAAAAAATACCCTATTTAGGGTATTGGTACTTTAAAGATATAGCGTATATTTGCAATACAACAATGTTTAGATGAACCGATTTACATGTATCCCTTAGAGGAAAACCGAACATATCATTTTAGAAGAAACCGAAAGAACATTTTTATAAAATTATATCCCATAAACATTAAAAAATACATACCTATATGACGTAGCACTCTACCTATTGCTAAATAGACAGAGTAATCCGCTTCCAATTTTCAATTCTCAATATTTATACTAAAGCGTTTTAATTACTAAGCAGTTACCTGTCATCTAGTGTCTGGTTATCAGATACACAATCATTACACATACACATTTTTGGGTTTTAGTTCAATGCCGTTTACTTACAGTCACAACGCCTATTCGTGACCTAACTAGTAACACCTAGCCTTTGTATTCATTGAATTCAAAGCGAACACTCTTTTCTTTGTCATGCGACTAGAAGAGCTAGGAATCTATTGGACTAATTAAAAACTAAAAGCTTTTTCTGCACAGTATTCAGTACTGAAAAATGACGAATGAACATTTTTTAGCAGGAAGAGGTATGTAAAATAGCAATATGTATACGTGGCGTTCAGGTTGTAAAACGAACAATTATATTTTTTAATAAATTCTTGAATGAGCGTAATTCTTTAAACTGTAAAAACTTTATAACTCTTATGGAAAAAATGACATCTACACAACTTAAAAGGATGCGCTTTTTAGAAAAAGCGGGGGATGACAACACAACAAGGTTTTCATTATCTAAAAAACAATTAATGCAGCACCTTAAAGCATTCTTTTGTATTGTTTTACTCTTTAGTTGGATGGGAAATGCAACTGCACAGTACTGTTCTCCTGCTTGTAATGATGGGATAAATCTTTCGATAGGTGCTAACTGTGAAGCAGAAATCTATTATGATATGATTCTCGAAAATGGCGACAACTCAAGTGCATGTAATCCTAACGGTTACCAAGCATTTATGGTCATCATTGAATACCCTGCTGGAACCAATACATATGATCCACCAAATATCGTGGATGAAACGCATATCGGTTACGAACTTACTGTAAAAGTAAAACACTGGGCAACTGGTAACTTTTGTTGGGGATACGTAACTGTAGAAGATAAGCAAATGCCGCTTATCAACTGTCCAAATGACATAACCATAGCTTGCTCTGATCCTCTACCTGCTGGCAACTTACCAGCATCTGCAATTACAGAGTGTTCAGACTATACACAAACATATCAAGACAACTACATTGACATCGACTGTTCCTTTTCTAATCTTACAGCTCAAATAATAAGAACATGGACTGTAACAGATGCCTATGGGAACGCTAACACTTGCTCTCAAACTATTTCAATTGATAGAGCTACACTTGCTGATGTAGAAGCACCCATTAACTATGATGGTTCTGCTTATCCTGATCAGCCTGCTCTAGAATGTGGAGCCCAAACTGGCACTGATGTCATTCCTGGTCCTACGGTGAATGGTCACCCAATTATTAATGGAGGCACTTGTGACTTAGCCGTTACAAGCTCTGACCAAATCATCGAACTATGTGGAGGTAGCTTTAAAATTATTCGTACTTGGACAGTCGCTGACTGGTGTGCAGGTACTGTGGCAAATTTTCCACAATTAATTAAAGTTGCCGACCATGTAGCCCCTTCTATTACATGCCCAGGTCCATTAAATGGAACATCCAATTATTATTCTTGTGATGCATCGGTAAATATTCCTGCTGTCCAAGTAAATGATGGATGTTCCAACCCTGTTTCCGTAACTGTTAGCACACCTTTCGGTACTATTAATGGGAATGGTGGATCTTTAGGCAATGTACCATTTGGTACACACACTGTAACTTATGTAGCGACTGATGCATGTGGGAATTCTTCTCAGTGTACAACAACAGTTACTGTAGGAGACAACACTCCTCCAATTGCAGTTTGTGATCAGTTTACAGTAGTGTCACTAACAAATCAAATAGATGGTACAACACAAGTTTGTGCAGAAGTTTTTGATGATGGAAGTTATGATAATTGTGGAGTGGTAGACTTCCAAGTTAAGCGAATGGATTCTAATGGTCCATTTAGTGATTGTATCTTTTTTGATTGTGGTGATGTAGGTACTGTTATCATGGTACAGTTTAGAGTGTATGATGCTGCTGGCAATTATAACGAATGTATGGTCGAAGCGGAAGTTCAAGACAAAACAAATCCAACAGTAACTTGTCCTCCTGATATTACCTTAGACTGTAATGCCGATTATACAGACTTAAACGTTACTGGTCAAGCTGGTTCTTTTGATAATTGTTCAGCAACTGTTTCTCATGATGATTTTTCAATAGTAGTTGATAACTGTGGTGAAGGATTAGTGAGAAGAAGATGGACTGTTTCTGATGCAAATGGAAATACCGTTACTTGTGTTCAAAATATTTATTTAGTAAATGATGCACCTTTTAATGGAAACAGTATTGTATGGCCTGCCGATCCTGCCAACTTTGATGGTTGTACAGATTCAGGCGATCTTGATCCTGACGATTTGAACCCTCCTTTTGACAGACCTGTATTAAGTGGTGACAATTGCGATATGATCGCAAGTAATCATACTGATGAAGTATTGTATTTATCAGGAGATGCTTGTTACAAAATTTTACGTACTTGGGTTGTTGTAGATTGGTGTCAGTATAATCCGAATGATCCAAATACAGATGGTCGTTGGGAGCATGTACAAGTCATTAAAGTAACTGATGATGAAGCACCTGTTTTGACAGTTCCTGCTGATGTAGATTATGGTTCAGTTGAATCTAATTGTGGGTCAGGCAATATTACAATTACTCCAGCTACTGCTACAGATTGCAATCCAGATGTAGTGATTACAAACAACTCACCATATGCAGCTAGCAATGGTGCAGATGCAAGTGGTAACTATCCATACGGAACTACAACCGTTACTTTTACTGCAAATGATGGTTGTGGAAATGAAACAACAGCTACAGTAGACATTACTGTTTATGATGCTAAATTACCTACACCAGTTTGTCAAATTTTATCAACTACGGTAATGCCTTCTTCTGGTTCGATAGCCGTTTGGGCAAGTGACTTTGAAGCAGGAAGTAGTTACGATAATTGTACAGCATACGAAAATCTTACATTTTTCATTCGTAAAACGGATGAGTTAGCTCCACCTAATAATAATGTTCCTTCTACAACAAGCGTTACATTCGATTGTACTGAACTAGGAACCCAATATGTTGATATGTGGGTTTGCGATGAAGCAGGTAATTGTGATCATTGTAGAACACATGTAGTCATTCAAGATCCTAATGGTGCTTGTGCTACAGACCCAACATTAGCACGTATTGCTGGTGTCATAAAAACAACTGAAGGTGAAGAAGTAGAAAGTGTAGAAGTAGGTATTAGCGAAAATAATATGGATGCAGTCATTACTAATAATGATGGTTCTTATGAATTTGAGAACCTAGCAATGCAAAATAATTATACCATTACTCCTTGGAAAAATATGAATCCATTGAATGGTGTATCCACATTTGATTTGATCATATTACAAAAGCATATTTTGGGAATTGACCCAATCAGTTCTCCTTATAGAATGATAGCAGGAGACATCAACGATTCAGGCGCAATTACTACAATTGATTTAGTAGTCTTGAGAAAGTTAATACTAAGTATTTATTCAGAATTTCCTAGCAATACTTCATGGCGTTTCATTGATTCGGATTTTGTTTTTCCAGCCAATGGATCGCCATTAGCTACCATTTTTCCTGAAGTTTTTAATGTAAATAGTTTAGAAACGGATGAACTAGATGCAGACTTTGTAGCAATCAAGATAGGAGATATGAATAACAGCGCAATTCCTAATAATACGGTACAAATCGACAATCGTACTGCTGGAGATTTTGAACTAAAAGTAAAAGAAGAAAATATTCTTCCAAACGAAGAATATGTGATAGATATAACAGCTGGTGAATTGAAAGAAATTTTAGGATACCAGTTTACTTTAGAATTTGATAGAAGTGCTTTGGATTTTGTAAAAATAGAAAAAGGTGATGTCGATAACTTTGGTTTGACACACACCAATGAAGGAATCATCACCACTAGTTGGGCTTCTGTAGAAGAGGTTTCTCTTTATGAGAATGATGTTTTATTCAGTCTGAGGTTTAAGGGAAGGGCAAACGCAAAGTTAAGTTCTGTATTGAAATTAAGTTCTCGTGTTACCAATGCGGAAGCCTATACAACGGGCATCTTCTCTGATGACCAACAAGCGGGCTTACTTGGCCTTGCCCTTACTTTTGATCAAGAGGCAGCACCGTCAAGTACGTTCCAATTACACCAAAATTTACCAAACCCCTTCAAATCAAATACAAGTATTGGGTTTGAATTACCAGAAGCAAGCCAAGCGACTTTAACTATTTATGATGTAAGTGGTAAAGTATTGAAGCAGATTAATGGCGACTTTGCTAAAGGATACCATCAGGTAAACCTAAGTGAAGCTGACTTATCTGCTACAGGCGTACTGTTTTATCGTTTGGATGCTGCAGATTTTACAGCTACACGGAAAATGATATTGATTGACTAGAAGAGAACGTGCAGCGATCAACGTTGAATGAAGAAATTTTTAATAAACGGTTTTGGGATAGTCCTCCTCGGTAGTTTTTTTACTGAGGAGACTTTTTAACCGCTTAAAATTTCATTCAACTCAAAGGAATTACAAAAAGATGTAATTCTACCAACAAGCTTAGTTTAGAGATTTTTAATAAACGGTTTTGGGATACCTCCTCAGCAAAACGTTGCTGAGGAGACTTTTAACCGTTCCAATTTCTTTTTTAACTATGCTTTTGACTACAACAAAAAATGTGGTCAATTTAATAAGGCTCAGTTTAGAGATTTTTAATAAACGGTTTTGGGATATCTCCTCAGCAAAACGTTGCTGAGGAGACTTTTAGCCCTTTCGATTTCAACTAGCCTTTTAAGTAGTGCGCACGTTTTATGTAACGGTATTATAAATATAAACCTATAATTTATGTTTAATGAAAAGATTATCAGTTACAAAAAACGTAAAATATAGCACCGTACTTACAAAATGATTCAGTTTAGAGATTTTTAATAAACGGTTTTGGGATAGCCTCTCTCGGTAAAATGTTACTGGGGGGGCTTTTTTTATGAAAAAAAGTTGCAGAAGTCAACCAGAACCGTACACTTTACTTTTTTTACTATTTTTAAAATACCTTACATTTGGTATTGGAAAATAAACTCTATATTGTATATTTGTCACATAAGGATAATTTATAATTAATATTTGTCCTATTTTTAAGAATTAAAATATAAGGTTAAACGATTATTCATCCAGTCTCACAAATGAATTAATGGTTTTTCTAGAGTGTTAACCCTAAAAAAATGAAATAAAACAGAACAAAAAATCCCTATGAGATAGCTTTAAAGCAAGATGACGTATCGTCCCTTAAACTCATCTTACTCTTGCCTGCCATCTCTTCCTCAATTTCCCAATAACTGATCAAAATTTTAAGTTACCATGAAATGAACTGTTCATTTCATAACTCTCTCGTGACCATATCATTAATTTTCTTATTGTGCAAGTACCAAATAGGATGTTCTCCTATTGGCTATGATATTGAAAATCAATGCCCATTAGTATAAATACTTAAATAAAAAAATTCGCACTTACTTATTTGATAGTTAAATGATGCAATTGCACTCATTTAAACACTGTCCCTATTTTATAAACTAAATAAAAGTTACACATGAAAAAAACGAAAACTTATTTCTTAGCAGGTTTACGGACTTCGCTAAAACTTTTTTCGCTTATGGCTTTAATGCTGTGTTGGCAGCAGGGAGCGATGGCACAATATTGTTCATTATCCTGTAATGACAATATTCAAGTTTCACTAAATCAAAACTGTGAAGCTCCTATTCTTTATGATATGATTTTAGAAGATGGGGACAACCCAGCTACTTGTTCGCCTAATGGTTATCAAGCATTCGAAGTTTCTGTATTTGATGCAGATGGTAACGATATCGGAAACATAGTAGATGGTGCTTATATCGGTCAAACATTAGTAGTTAAAGTAAAGCACTGGGCAACTGGTAACATTTGCTGGGGTACTATTAGTATTGAAGATAAGCAAATGCCTTCTATCTCTTGTACTGATGCACACATTTGGTGTAACGAATTTCCTGACCCTTCTTTAACAGGTTACCCAACTGCAAGTGACAACTGTGATAACAGTCTTGATCGTACTTATGTAGATGAGTTTACGAACTTAGATTGCGATGACGACTACAGCGGTGTTATCAGAAGAACTTGGACAGTTTGCGATGATTCTGGAAACTGTAACTCTTGTGATCAATACATCTACTTTGATCGTTTAACAATTGGTGATCTTGTTATCCCTAGAAACTATGATGACATCGATCTTCCAGCTTTAAACTGTACAAACCCTAATACAGACCCTACTAATACGGGTTACCCAGGTATGCACGGTATCAATGTTGATGCTGGTTCTGAGCACTGTGAAATCAACGTTACTTACGAAGATCTTGTAATTGATGTTTGTGAAGGTAGCTACAAAATTTTACGTGACTGGACATTAGTAGACTGGTGTACTGGCGAAATTGTAAATCACATTCAAGTGATTAAAGTATTAGACAAGCAAGGTCCTACGATCAACTGTTCTGATATTAACGTAGCTGCAAGTCCTTGGTCTTGCGAAGAAGCTGTTACAATTCCTGCGGCTCCTATTTCTGACAACTGTGGTACTACTATCGAA
>JAHDIP010000157.1 GCA_020630735.1 Saprospiraceae bacterium
AAATCCAATTTATTGATGGTACTATCGGATTCTTCAAAGGCGATTTGACATTAGCAAGATAATATGCCGTTTTCTTTTTTAGGAAACCGGAAAGGATATACTAACTAATACTAGTAGGTATATTTCCGCTTCCCAAACAAAAGAAACATTTTGAAACCTCTTCCTAAAAAGGGAGAGGTTTTTTTATTTGTCCTAAACCCAACCATTTTACTACTTAAGACTGTCTTTACAAATATAAGACTCTAATAAGTTTGTCTATAAAAGGACATCCTTCCTACATAAGCGTTAAATTCTGGGCTTTACAGCAAAAAAAATACAAGCTACTTACATTAATCTGCGAATTAATGTGTATTTTCATTCGTCCATTGCTCTGAAAAATGGACATTTTATACATTGTCATTCTCAAAAAAGAATTTAGTTAGTTTAACTAATTGGATTTGAAAAACTAAAAACAGCAACTTCAACTGAATGTCGAAGCCCAATTTTACATACACTGACAAAGAAATTGTCGATGGTTGTGTGAACAATGATCGAAAATTTCAAGAAGTATTATACAAAAAGTATTTTACTACTATGATTAGTATGTGCATGCGCTATACAGATGACAAGGAGATAGCGATGGAAATTGTAAACAATGGCTTCTTAAGAGTATTTAAAAAGATAGATACTTTTTCTTTTAAAGGATCATTAGAAGGTTGGATCAGAAAATTAGTATACCATTGTTTATCTGATTATTTCAAAAAACATTCGAAGTATTTACAGTTTATGGTATTCGAAGAGCGAGATGTGAAAACGAGTGATAAGATACTACATAAGATTTATGCTGAAGATATTTTGAAACTGGTCGATAAATTACCTCCAACCACCCAAAAAGTCTTTAGGCTTTATGCTATTGAAGGCTTTACACATGTTGAAATTGCAAAACAGTTTGAGATTAGTGTAGGTACATCTAAGTGGCACCTTTCAAACGCTAGACAAAAACTGAAAATTTTATTAGAAAATTATCAAGGATATAATTTATATGCAGGGTAACGAACATTTAGATTTTGATGAGCAGTTTGCATCCAAAGGATGGGAACAAATGCGGGAAATGCTCGACAGCGAAATGCCTGTCGAAGCAGCGACGCCTGTCGAGGTAACTACAGGCTCAGGGACTAAATATATTTCAGCGTTATTGATTCTATTTATTGGCTTTTCTATTGGGGTAGGGGTTATGTATCTTTACCAAAACGAACAACAAGAGCATACTGCTGAAAAAGAACCGCAAGCTCTCAATCATTCTACTGAAATTATAGATCAAGATCACCAGAAGCAAGTTAAAGAAATAGATAATGAAAACAATACATTAGTTCCTTCAATTACAAAATCTACAATTAAACCGTTACAACCATTATCTTCAGTAAAAACTTCAAAGAGTGTCGAAAACACAAAAAGAAAGAATCTGGAAATTGAATATATCTCTTCAAACGAAAACTTAAGATCTGATATTCAATCGGCGACTTTTTCTGAGCTTTCTCCTTTATCTTCTAAGAAGGTAAAACCTCTAGTCTATAATATGGCGACAACGTTAATATCGCAAAAAAATGATTTAGTGAAAAGTGCTAAACAATGGGATATAGTAGGGGAGTTGCCAGCGATTGCAACTAAACTGGAATCTAAGATTGATAAACTAGACGTAGCCAAGCTAACAAAACCATCATCTTATGCCACATTAAATTTACTTCATCCTACTCGTTATGGTGTTACAGTAGGTGTGCAATCACTAGATACTAGAAAAAGAGATGGCTTTACGGCAGGTTTGTTAGTGGAATATGACTTAAATCCTGAAATGACATTCCAAACAGGATTAGTCTATACGAAAAATACACGTCAAAGAGATGTAAAAATAAATATTGCCCTTGAAGAGGAAATAAAAGAAGCTCCTGTTTCTGGAACTGGAGATCCCTATATTGCTACGACTGGATCAAATGAACCAGAGCAAGCACCAAATCAAACTATAAACCCAGATAAAGATAGCCAAGTAGAAAACTTTACTTCTTCTACAAGTTCAGTATTTAATAAAGACAATACAATTTCAGCTTTAGAAAGATTGACAGAGATGAACTATATTCAACTCCCATTGTCTATGTCTTTTAAGTTGGAAAAAGGGATTTACTTAAATGCTGGATTGAATGCAGCTTATTTATTAAGTGCAAAGGGTTTCGATCAAGAAAAATTTGAAATAGAATTGCTAAATGAATATCCAGATGATAATTTATTAATTCCTGAACTCAAAAAAGGTATTAGAAATATAGATCTTTCTGCAATAGTAGGAGTTAGCATTTATCCTGCTCCGAATTTAGGCTTCGATTTTAAAGCAAATTTGGGATTAATAGATTATACCCAAAATAATATTTACTTATCAGAACAAAAAAGTATTAATACAACAATGCAGTTTTCTTTATTATACTTTATGGGAAGAAAATAGATTTATTAAAAAAATATTAAGCTTTCATCTTCTTCTAATTACTTACCTTTCAAAGGCTAATAATCGTTAAGTTTTTTTAATGTATTTTAGTATAATTTTTATTGCTAATATGTCGAATAAGTAGCACTTTTTTTGCTGTTTATAAAAACAATACACCAAATCTTTTCTACAAAACCTAATTCACGAAATATTAATTGGAGATATTGCTTCAATGTTGATTCTTATCAATGCAAATTCTGTATTATAAAGAATAATGTATTTTTCTCCAAGTTAAGCCGCTCTCAAATGTTCCTCCTTCCACACATAGCCAACTACATCGTAATGGGTAAAATCAAGTCTGTCATTTTAGATAGAATATTGTAAATCTAAACTTCATTAAGACAAGCTTGTATTTGAGCATACTAAAAAAGTATAATTGAACTAATAGAGCAACTGTTTATCCATTACTTATTCTAACAAACATATACGCTACTAAGGTAGGTATACCAAATCTATGAGAAAATGAGAACGCTGATTACCCTTATGACTATGGTACTATTAGTACCAATTATGGATGCCCAAGATATCCAGTACTCTGATAAATTATCGATCAGAAAAAATAAAATTAAAAAAGGAGATGTCATCTTATCTTCTTTTGAACTACTCGGTGGTCTCATGTTAGTAGAAGGAGAATTATGGAATCAAAAAGATAGTTTTGTAATAGATACAGGAGCTCCGTATTTAGTAATAAATTCAGACTTTTATATTTCGAATTTAGATGGAGTAACTGCAGGTGGAATTTCTGGAGCAGCAAGTGCTCAACTTATAGATATAGATCAATTTAGTTTAGGGGAATACCAAGTCGATGATTTTAGTGCTTTCGTAATGGATTTATCACATATCGAAAAAGTGAAAAATCGTAAAATAAAAGGCTTGATCGGAGCTGATATTTTAAGTAATTATGAAATGCTCATCGATTATGATAATAAATTATTAACGATGTTTAAACCCCGAACAACAGAGTACCATACTGATGTCTATCCTTTAGATGAAATTCCGTTTGAATTATATGGTCATTTTCCAGTGATTAGTGTAAAAATAGGAAAGAAGCAGTATAAATTAGGCATTGATACAGGAGCAGAAGTCAATTTATTAAATACAGCATCCATTGATAAAGAAGACTTTAAAAATTTAGGTGCTACTGTTCAGTCCAAAAAACTACATGGGGTAGACAAAGAAAAGAAAACGGTGGCTTGTACCAAAATATCGAACTCTATGATTAATGGCGAGGTTTACGATGATATGGAATTCATTTTGACGGATATCTCTTTTCTAAATAATGCCTATGGTATAAAGTTAGATGGTCTTTTAGGATTTCCGTTTTTGAAGTCTAAAAAATTCTCGATTAATTTCAAGAAGAAAAAACTCTATGTATGGGGAGATTTTCTTGATGTCGACAAACAATTGCCCCTTACTCTTTCAGAAAAAGAATAGACTTTTTGGATAAGGCAAAATTAAGTTTGCCTCTTGTAGCCGATAGTAAGGTTAAAAAGTCTAATAATGTCTTAAAAACTAAACAGCCCTCTGAAATTCAGAGAGCTGTTTATATATAGATTGTTTTATGTGGTTATACTTAAACATGTAATCTTGCCTGTCTAGCTAAAAGAGCTTTTTCTGTTTCACGACGCTCAGGATCATCTACACAACAATCGACAGGACAAACAGCGGCACACTGTGGTTCTTCATGAAAACCTTTACACTCTGTGCACTTATCTGGCACAATATAGTAAAAATCTTCTTCAACTGGGCTATTTTCTTTATCAACATTTACAGATTCTCCAGTTTCTAGTGTATAATCGCCTTTTACAGTAGTTCCTTCAGAAATTTTCCACTCCACTCCGCCTTCATAAATAGCATTATTTGGGCATTCTGGCTCACAAGCGCCACAATTAATGCATTCATCAGTAATAATTATTGCCATTATATTAAAATTTTAATCGTTTTTCTCAAATCAACTGCAAAAATAATGTAAAATAACAGGTATATCAAGTGATTACTTAAATTCTTTTGAAGAGTATATCGTAACCGAAGTGGTTTTCGGATGACTAAAGGAATAAAACTACTGAATATAATACTCTTAAAACGGAATACCAGTAGGTATATAATTGCTTAGACGAAGTTCAATTGAAAATAAAAATGTAATAAGTGTTTGAAGCTATAAAGCAGCAAATAGTACATCTGATTTTTCTTTTTAGTAAAAAAGAAGTCAGTCAATATTTTACTATTGACTGACTCCGAATCTTAAAATTATTTAATACTCTAACTTTATTTTACCTTAGAAACAGGAAGTACCTGCTTAAGATTGTTTTGTTGAATTTCGATGAAATAAGTTCCACTTGTCAAATTCCAATCATTGAAATTCCAAGAAACTTGATGTTGACCAACAGGTAAATCTGCAACACTTACTTCTTGAATAAGACGACCAAATGAATTATACAAACGCAAGTAGTTATCTCCTTGAGTAGTTATCTCAAAATCAATAGTGGTTACATCTACAATTGGATTTGGAAATGCTTTTAATTGAATTGTTTCGTTTAATGATGCTGCAATTTCTACGTTTACCTCACTTTCTTGTACTGCAAAACCTGTTACAATTGTTCTAGTAAAATCATCATGTTGTGCGTTAATGATTACGTTGTAAACACCAGCTTCAAATCCTTTTAAAGCAGTAGAAAAAGTATTATCAGAAGAGAAGTCTAATTCTACGATTGATGTTTTTTCCTCAACAGGAAGACCTTTTAAATCTGATGTAAGTGTAACAATAGCAGTAATAGAAGCATCACTATAGTCGATCTCAGTATCTAATAATGCAGCGTTTAAATTAATTGTTTCTCCTTCAGTGTAAGCTAACTTTTCATCAGTAAGATCACTAGTATATTGAAGTGTTACACCATTTTCATAATTGATAATAGCAGCAAATGGCATATCGCTTTCTACTTCATATTGCCCAGCTTCTAGGTTTTTGAATTGAGCAGTACTACCAAACATTTTTAAGTATCCTTCTGCAGGCATTACATTCATTTCTTGAATTCTAGCTTCTGCATTATTGATGTTTTTTAAGGTAAATTGATCTTCTTCAGTAGTGTGTAAAAAGGTAATAGAAATATCCTTTGCACCTTCTTCGATAGTAAAGGTTGTCATGTCTGTTTCTGAAGACAAATATTGCGTTTTACTTAGTATTTCTTTTTTGTAGTTTACTGATTCATTAGTTGTTCGAAATGTACCTAAAGGATTCGTAAAGTAAGGTTGGATATCATCCCAAACAAGGTAGTCCATCGTTACATCAATATGGTCATATCTAGAATTAGGGTGACCATAACCAGGCCAGATAGCTAAACCACCTGGGCGAGTAGAACTCCAATATGGTGTTACTCCATCATTTCCTCCTTGACTAGCACCACTACCATTTACATTCAAAATACCTCCACCAACAAACATTGTTGGTGCAGCGATAGTAGAACCATTATTCCAACCCCAAGCACCGAAATTGAAAAATTTATTTGGTTCATTCGTATATAAGTTATCTAAGTAAGGTCGAGCAAGACCACCCATATAATAAGTAGTAGAAGTAGATGCACCACCTCCTAAACCAATGAAATCTACTAACCATCTAAATAAAAATGTTTGAGATAAATCAGCTAACTCTGTTCCGTAAAAAGGAGTTCCTAGAGAGATTACACGATTAACTAAATCTTTTTTTCCTTCGTAGAACATCGCTACTTCAGAAGCTTTTCCACCATTACTATGTGCAACGATGACAACGTCATCAACACCATAATGGGCAGTAATATCTTCGAGCATTGAAGCTAATATTTCTCCATTAGCCCACATTCCTTGACCTCTCGTAGTTGCTACAAAAGCTGTACGATAGCCATTATCATAAGCAGTACCATACATTTCGTTACCAGCTATAAACCAGCTATTAGCTAAATCTATAAATCCATGTACAAAAACCAAAACTGGTTTATCTGCACTGTTATCTGGTTGAGCACCGTAGTAAATTTTGCTACTTACAATTGATCCTGCGAAAAATGGTGATAAATTATCTGGAGAAGGTAGAGTGGTAGTTGTATAATTGGGTTGAGCAGAAATATTAAAAGCTAATAATAAGCCTAAAAAGGTAAAAACGATGGATGTATACAACTTTTTCATAATTAATAGGTTTGTGGTTAATAAAGCTATTCAGCGAATATTCGCTAAATTATATCTATTTCGACAAATAACAAAGAAAAATCATATATAAATGCAAAAAAAACCTCTTTTTAGCGAAAAAAAGAGGTTTTTATGCGAATATTCGCCATTTTGACTGTCGTTTTTGAATAAAACTGATTTCTGTTTAGTTTTTCAAAATGTGATAAGCCTTTCCTAAGGAGTTGGTAATATCAGAAGCGATTAATGCCTCTTGACTGATAAAATCAGCAGCCAAATCGCCAGCTAAGCCATGAAGATAGGTGCCAAGAATAACTGTTTCGAATGCCGAATAACCTTGAGCAAGTAATCCTGTAAGCATACCTGTTAAAACATCGCCACTACCACCTGTTGCCATTCCTGGATTTCCAGTACTATTAAAATAACAATTGCCATCTGGACAAGCGATACAAGAATGTGCACCTTTTAATAGGATGTAAACTCCTAGTTCTTGTGCTTTTGTTCGTTGCAATTCATTGCGTTCAAAATCATTGTTCGTTTTTCCGAATAAACGTTCAAATTCTTTAGGGTGTGGAGTGAGAATACTATTTGTAGGAATAGATTTAAGATACGATTTGTTTTTAGCAATAATATTCAGGGCATCAGCATCCAGTACAAGTGGGCTAGAACTTTTGGTCAACATTTTTTTAAGGACTTTTTTAGTTGCAGCTTTTTGATCAATACCACATCCTATGCCTATTGCTTTATAATTATCTAATTTGGGTAGTTCACTAATATGGTGTTTGTCTTTATCAACGCTAACCATTGCTTCGGGTACAGTACTTTGCAAAATATCATACCCGCAGCTAGGAATATGAATCGTGAGTAAACCAAGACCAGCTCTTAAGCAAGCTTTTGCTGCTAATATTGCCGCACCCATTTTTCCGTATGATCCTACCAATAATAAAGCATGACCAAAAGTACCTTTGTGATCAAACTTAGAACGTTGTTTAACTATGGCTTGAACTTGTTCTTTAGTAATAAAATGAAAAGGTGTTTTCGTTTTATTGATAAATGTTTGATCCAGTCGAATAGAAGCTACATGCCACTCACCAATTCGATTCACATTTTCAGGAAAAAGAAAAGCAAGTTTAGGCAACTCAAAACTAAACGTTGTAGAAGCATGGATACTAACTTCTGAAGTATGCTGATCTGCAAAAAGGCCAGAAGGAATATCTATTGCAACAATTTCAGTATCCGACTGATTCAAGTATTCAATTAAAGTTGCCCAGTAAGAAGTAATTGGTCGATTCAAGCCTGAACCGAAAATAGCATCTATGACAATTGACGAAGATTGGAGATTAGGAAATTCATCACCTTTATTAATTGTTCTAATTTTTACTCCCTGCCTTTTAGGAAGGCGATTATAATTTTTGGCAAAGTCTTCACTCGTTTGTTTGCTAATTTTACAGATATAAACTTGTACATCATAAAAGCGTTTGCTTAGGATACGAGCTACTGCCAATCCATCACCTCCATTATTACCAATACCACAAAAAATAGAAACGGTTCTATTCGTATCAGGATACCTTTGGATAAACCAGTCAACAAAAGTGAGCGAAGCCCGTTCCATTAAATCTATAGACTTTATCGGTTCCGTTTTTATGGTATATGCATCTAATGCACGTATTTGTTTTGCGCTTAATATTTTCATTGACCAAAAATAATTAATTTTACGATCTAAAATAAAACTATGCAAGAGCAATTTTTTAAAGATTTGAAAGTCGTCGAATTGGCAAGTGTTTTAGCAGGACCCGCTGTAGGAATGTTTTTCGCCGAACTAGGCGCAAAAGTAATAAAGATTGAAAACAAAAAAACAGGTGGTGATGTAACACGGCGATGGAAGTTACCTTCAGAAAATAAAGAAGCAAATCAGTCAGCTTATTATGCCAGCGTCAACTGGAATAAGGAAGTGCACCTTTTGGACTTAGGAGAGGAGAAGGATAAGCAAGCGGTGTATGACTTAATTAAAGAAGCAGATATAGTTATTAGTAATTTTAAAATAGCCTCTGCTCAAAAAATGAAAATGGATTATGAGGCATTGAAAGCGATCAATCCAGCAATTATTTATGCACAGCTAACGGCATATGGAGAACACGACGAGCGTCCTGCATTCGATGTGGTTTTACAAGCAGAGGCAGGGTTTTTATTTATGAATGGAGAGCCAGATGGCAATCCTGTAAAAATGCCTGTTGCCTTGATCGATTTATTAGCTGCACATCAACTTAAGGAAGGTGTTTTATTAGCCCTATTGCATCGGTATAAAACAGGAGAGGGAAGTTATGTAACCGCATCACTATTTGATGCAGCTATTGCATCTTTGGCGAATCAAGCAACCAACTGGTTGATGGCTGGGCACATACCTCAACGAATGGGATGTATGCATCCCAATATTGCGCCTTATGGTGATATTTTTGAATCCAAAGATAAGAAAGCTATCATTTTGGCTGTAGGAACCGAACGACAATTTCAACAGCTATGCAAGGTTCTAGGCGCAGAAGAATTGACAAAGGATGATAGATTTGCCATAAATGTAGAGCGGGTTAATAATAGAGTTGTTTTAGCAAAAACGTTGGCACCATATATAATAGAACATAATCGAGATGAGTTATTGAGCCAGCTTGCGATAGCAAATGTTCCTGCTGGAGGAATCCGAAACATGCAGGAAGTGTTTGAATTGCCAAGGGCAAATGAATTGATTTTGGAAGAAAAACGATTAGATGGAAGTCAAAGCAAACGTGTGAAAACTGTCGCCTTCAATATCAAAAGCTAAAGAATTGCTTATATTATAAACTTTTAACTTATTTTGTTCCTGCTAAACTTTCATTTTCCTTATGAAAAACCTATTTTGTATACAAATGGTAGTAAATAAATACCCTTAGAGATAGGAGGTAACTACTTAATAAGAATGTCAGCAACCTCCTAAAATAGGACGAAGACCTATTTCTACAAATTGCTCTAAAAGTATTGCAAATCTAGGAGTGGGAGGCTTGGAAATATATTAGGGTAAACTTAAGCAAGTGGCTTAAAGAGCGTGAGTAAAAGGAGTTTATATTTCCTAGATTTTGCCTTCTTTTTATCAATGAAATCGAAGATTCATGAACACCATGGATAACAAATGGTGAACTAAAAAGAAGGACGCTGTAGGCAAACGCCATAATCAGTTCTCCTAAATTCTATTTTAAGAAGAACATTTACGCAAAGCAACTCTAAAGGTAATGACATCCTTACTTTTATAAGTATCCTAATAAAACTATGAATTCTTGAAAAATCTCTACCGATTTCTTTTAATCCTCTGTTCATTGTCGATTTTGCCTACCAGTGCAAGTGCTACGCATATTGTAGGTGGCGAAATGAATTATACTTGCCTAGGTGACAATGAATACGAAGTAACACTTACTATCTTTCGTGATTGTTTTCTTGGAGACCCTGGAGCATGGTTTGATGATCCAGCTATCATCGGAATATACAATAACGGGAATCTGATTGATAGTTTATTGATTCCTTTGATGGGGAATGATACACTTGATCCCGTTTTGGCGAATGAATGTTTGGTTGTTCCTCCAAATGTATGTGTACACACAACGACCTATCGAGCTAACGTAACCTTTCCTTTTTTAGCAGGCGGTTATGATTTGATTTATCAACGATGTTGCCGAAATTCGACGATTGCTAATATTATTGATCCTCTATCAGCAGGTGCCACTTATGGTATCAGTCTTTCAGAAGCAACATTAAACCAATGTAATAATAATGCAAAATTTAAAGAATGGCCACCCATATATATATGTGTAAACGAACCTATTAATTTTGACCAATCAGCTACCGATATAGATGGCGATTCGATAGTCTATCGTTTGTGTGCTCCTTTGCTCGGTGGTACACCCGGAATACCACGACCTTTTCCATTTCAGCATACTATTCCTTCTCCCGTAATTTGGAATGATCCACCTTATAGTTTAGATGATATGCTTGGAGGTATTCCACTAGCTATTGACCCTAATACTGGATTGTTGACAGGTATCCCAAATACTGTTGGTCAATTCGTTGTCGGAATTTGTTTAGATGAATATAGAGATGGTGAATTGATCTCAACAACTAGTAGAGATTTTCAGTATAATGTGGGAGTTTGTGGTCAAGCAGTGTCTTCCTTTTTTGCACCTGATATTCAGTGTGATGGTTTTACAGTTGAGTTCTTAAACGAAAGCGAAAATGCTGACGCTTATGAATGGTATTTCAATGATCCACTAAATCCAAATGCAACTTCTACACTTCCTAGTCCGTCCTATACCTATGCTGATACGGGCTTATATACGATTATGCTGATCGCCGAACCAGGGCAGTTTTGTGTAGATACTTCTTACCAACAAGTTTACTTGCAATACGAATCTTTGTTTGCAGATTTTGATTATGAATTTACAGAATGCTCTGATAGTTTGATTATCGAAGTGACTGACTTGTCGTACGATACTATATTTTCACCATCTGAATGGTATTGGGAACTAAGTGATGGTCAAATATCAGAAGAGGAAAATCCAACCTTTATTGTTAGTGCAAGTCAAGACTTAATATTAACACTAACGGTGACTGCAACGAATGGTTGTCAGCAAACCTTAACACAAACCTTCGAAGCAAACTTAATAGATGATGTAGAATTAGTTGTCGATTCTATTTCAATTTGTTTTGGTGATGCTATTAATCTAAACCCAAATCCAAATGCAAGTTATACTTACGAATGGTCACCACCTGAAACATTAAATAACCCAAACCTTCCCAATCCTACAGCTACACCAATAGAGACGACAACTTATCAAGTCACGGTTACAGATGTAGATAATTTTTGTCAGATTGAGCGAGAAGTAACAGTCGTTGTACCTGAACCTATTGTAATAAATGTACCAAATGACACGTCGATTTGTACGACTGATGTAGAGCTACTTGTTTCCGCTAATGTGCCTGTTGATTATACTTGGTCAGATGTTTCTGATTTTTCGACAACGATTGGTAATGATTCGGCAATCGTAGTAACGCCTTTGGGAGAAGTGACCTATTATGTCCAAGCTATCGATAGTTTTAATTGCTTACAAAGAGATAGTGTAACAATAACAGGAAATGGAATTAACATTATTAAAGAGGAAGTCACTTTAGTCTGTGATGGAGATAGTACTGAACTTTCGGTCATGAATACAGACCCTGTTGACGAACTGACGTATTCTTGGACACCTGTGGATTTAGTTTTATCGGGAGGTGATACGCCTACGCCTACAGTGCAAGCACCTGAACCAGGTACGTATACTTACTATGTCGAAATGATGAATCAATTTGGTTGTATAAAAATAGATTCAGTTTATCTGGGTGTTTTAGATACAACACCTCAACTAGATTTCGTGGGTCTAACTCAATGTAGTGGCTATAGTGTCAATTTTGAAAATACAAGTATCAATGCCGATTATTATTTATGGAATTTTGGTGACCCATTCAATCCTACAGCAAGTTCAACAGAGACGAACCCTTCATATGTTTACCAAGCAGCAGGTACTTATAATGTGATGCTAACGATAGATGGTGATGTACCTTGTAAGGATACTATTTTTAAAGAAATAGTGGTAGAAGAACCACAAATCGTCGTTGAATATGAATGGGAGTACGAAAGCTGTACAGATGAAATCGTAATTAATTTTACCGATCTATCAACCAATACTCAAAGTACAATTACTGATTGGTTGTGGGAGTTCAGTAATGGAATAAATTCGGAAGAACAAAACCCAACAATAACGATTACTGAAAGTCAAGTTTTAGATGTTGAATTGACTATTCTTTCAGATGATGGTTGCGAAGATGTTCTGGCCGTTTCACTTCCCATAGAAATCATAGATATTACCTTAGAAGATTCACTAGCTATCTGCCAAGATGAACCGATTAATCTAAATCCAGATGGTAATACGAACTACACCTATAGTTGGTCGCCTTCAGAAGGTTTAGACCAAACAGATATTCCTAACCCTACTGCGAATCCTACAACGACAACGACTTATACCGCACTGATCACTTCAATTAGTGCAGATACTTGTACGATTACTCAAGAAGTTATTGTTACGGTGCCACCAATCATCAATTTATCAGTAACTAATGACACGGTTATTTGTTCTTCGGAAGTAGCCTTACAAGCATATAGTCCAGAGGCTGTCTCATATGAGTGGTTTGATAGTGAGCAATTACTGAATCCTATTAGTTCTGAGCCATCCGTTGACGTAGAAACGCAATTTGAAAATACGTATTTTGTTCAAGTAACAGATGTTTTTGGTTGTACAAAAATAGAAGATGTATTCGTTCAAAATTTTGGAATTAATATCGCTGTTGATAATGAAATAACGATTTGTAAGGATGACTCTATTCGGATTTTAGTGATAAATTCTTTTCCTAATCAAGAGCTCACGTATGACTGGTCACCTGAAGCAGGCATTATTGCAGATGGGGATACCAACAATCCTTTGGTAAGCCCTCAAGAATCGACTGTATATGGTGTCAATGTTACGAATCAATATGGATGTACTACTAGCGAATTGATTAATATTTCTGTTGAGGATTTTCAACCACCTTTGACTGCTACGGCAGAACCTGATACTATTTATTTGGGAGAGAGTGCACAATTATTGGCTACCGAAGATATTGATTATACGTATACTTGGTCACCAGATTCTACACTCAATGCCAATAACGTTTTTAATCCTATAGCAACACCTTCATTAACGTCTACTTATAATGTGAGTATTGAAGATGCTAATGGTTGTACCAATCGAGATGAGATAACAGTGTTTGTTTTAAATCCGAATTGTGATGAACCATATATTTTTGTTCCCAATATTTTTACGCCAAATGGTGATGGAGTCAATGATGTCTTTTATGTACGAGGACCAATTATTGATGAACTGTATTTGGCGGTCTACAATCGCTGGGGCGAAAAAGTATTTGAAACTACTGACCCGAATATGGGGTGGGATGGAAGTTATAAAAACAAAGCGCTAAATTCGGATGCCTTTGGTTATTATCTTACCGTTAAATGCACTAATGGAAGTGAGTATTTTAAGAAAGGAAATGTTACCTTGGTTAGATAATTGAAGAAATTTGAATGCTTTCCAAAGACTGATAAAATGAATAAAAAAAAGTACAATAAAATGTTGGAAAAATTTCTTACTAAAAAAAATCTTATCAAGATTTATAGAGAAGTAAGAAATGGAGAAGCTAACATCGATGCCTTTATTTTAAAAATGTCGAAAGACTTTATGCTATTGCAAAATGAGGAAGAATTCAATTTAAATGGTTATACGATTATCCGAAAAGATCATTATGATGCTATTCGTTGTAGCAAAATAGAAAAAACTCTTAAAAGGATTTTGAAAGGGGAGGGGATAATAAAAAAACATTATGGGCTTAAGAAAAAGCTCTCTTTGGAATCGTGGGAATCAATATTTAGAGATTTAAAAAAACATGGTTACCATGTAATTGTAGAGTGTGAAGATATGAAGAAACCCTTATTTACAATCGGAGAAATAATAAAGGTAAGGGCTAAAACGGTTGCTATTCATAACTATAATGCAGAAGGCATTCTCGATAAAAAACCAACTGTTATAAAATTTAAACATATTACCTTATTAAGATTTGGTGACCACTATTCTGCAACCTACCGCAAATATTTATCTAAAAAAAAATAAGCCCCTAAATAAACAACCTTTATTAATATATAAACGGTATTGATTTAAGGCAAATTAAAATAATAAATTCCCCAATTTAGACGTCATCTTTTTT
>JAHDIP010000158.1 GCA_020630735.1 Saprospiraceae bacterium
ATGTAAATGGTAATCGAGTTTTTTCTACGAACACATCTAGCCAACAAATTAATACAGCGAATCTTAGTCCTGGTATTTATTTCTTAAAATTGATCACTAAAGATGGTGATATATTGAGTGAGAAATTTATAAAGGAGTAAAAAAAGTATAAAACCAAGAGAACTTGTATGCTCTGCTTAAAACAAACAGGGCACATAGGACTTTAATATTATCAAAAACGGTTGATCGAAGTTAAAACTTCGATCAACCGTTTTTTTATAAAAAAACGATATCACTTAGTAATGGGTGAATAATAAGTTCCCGATTTCGTTTATGCTCTTTTGCTACTACTCTTCGTTATTTTTTAACCATTACTTAGAGACTGTTTTGAACATACTATTCTTCATAAAACGAATTCGAAAAATCTATTCCTATTTGAAACGATCTTCTTTTATAAAAAAAGTCTTCGATAGGTACAAAAAACTATAGGATTTTAGCGAAAAAGGAGAAGCATAAAGAACTGATTTCGATTGATTTATTTGTTTTTTGTGTTATTTTTTTTACGAAAATTCTTGAATTTTGTCCTTTCAGAAACGTAAATAACGATATAAATTTGAATTATTAAATCAGTTATTATACTGCTGTATCTTATTGAAAAATAGATCATGGCACTGATGCAAGAAGTAACCATTTATCATAAAAAATATAAGTATGAAAAAAACAAAAATCCATTTCCATCTATTAAAGTCTACTCTACTTTTAGTATTAATAAGTAGCTTTTTCAATATCAATGCTCAAAATAATAGTATTGAATTATTTACATTACAGCCTACTAATGAAGCCATCGAAAATGAGTATGTACGACATGCATCGTATCTAAAACTTGATCAAAGTCTAAATGCAGAACTGTTTGCATCTAAACCCTCTACACTCGAATTAGTCATTCCCATTTCTGCAAACGAATCTATGACAGTCAATCTTAGTCCGAATAAAATTTTAGCCGACAACTTCGTAGTCAGAAGTTCTGATCGAGGTGAGGTAGTTGATTATACGCCTGGTTTATACTTTAAAGGTATGGTAAATGGCGATCCCAAATCAATGGCTGCCATTAGTATTTTCGAAGACCATATTGTAGGTGTACTTGCATATAATGGTGAAACCTATGTACTTGGCCACTTAGACCAAAATCGACAACCTATTAGTTCTAATTATATTTTTTATAAAGAAGCTGATTTATTAATTCAGAATGGCTTTGAATGTAAAAGCGAAAGACTTCCTTCGATTGCAAAAGACGTGAACGACTTTGCAGCAAATAGGAGCTTAAATGAAGGCAATTGTGTAAATGTTTATATCGAAACGGAATCACGTGTTTTCATTCATAAAGGTTCAGTAAATGCGGTTTCAAATTATGTTTCTGGTTTTTTCAATGTGGTTAGTCTTTTGTTTACGAATGAGCAAATTAATACTGCAATGTCAGAATTATTTGTTTGGACAACATTTCCTAACTCGACTTATGATCCATACAGTGATACAGATGCCTTAGCCGCACTAAATTTATTTGGAGAGTTACGTCAAGATAACTTCAATGGTGATATTGCTCATTTAATTACTACTAGTTTTAATAACAATGGCGGTCTAGCATGGCTAGATGTCTTGTGTCAAAACTATTCCTATTCAGCCGAGGACGATTATCACGAAGGACGATTCGCTTATACTAATATATTCAACTCCTATAGCAATTTCCCTACTTACTCTTGGACGGTTGGTGCATTCACACATGAGATGGGACACAACTTAGGTTCGCCACATACACATGCTTGTTCTTGGGCTGGTGGTCCTATTGATGATTGCTATGACGTAGAAGGCGACTGTTCTCCTGGTCCTACTCCTACTGACGGAGGTACCATAATGAGCTATTGTCATATAACGGATAATGGAATAAATTTTAATAATGGTTTTGGTCCTCAACCAGGTGATCTTATCAGAGATAGAGTTTATAATGCTTCTTGCTTAGGTGCTTGCACAATTTGCGAAACGCCAACTAATATCGCTTTGGAAGTCATTAGTGGGAATGTGGCTCGATTGACTTGGGATGGAGTAGCAAGTGTCAGTCGCTATCGTATCCGCTATCGCGCGATAAATACAGACACTTGGGTTGAAAAATTAACTGCTGGTGAAGAAACCTTACGTTTTCTAAATGAATTGACTCCAAGTACTACCTATCAATATCAAATAAAAACACTTTGTACTACAAATAGTAATTCTACATGGTCTCCAACTTCTACATTTACGACTAGCTCTGATCTTTGTGATGTTCCTCAGTCTTCTTCTGCAATTAATATTATGAACAATAGTGCTGATCTTACTTGGCCTGCTAATATTGATGATCTGAAATGGAAGATTAAATATATACCTATCTATGCTCCTGGATCTTGGATACAAATTACAGTCAATTCAAACCTCAATACTCTAACTAATCTTGGTACTGGCGTTATCTACAAATATAAATTGAAAACGCAATGCGCTGCTGGTTGGACGAATTGGAGTGATACATTTCAATTTATTACTACATTTGTTAACGACGCTTGTCCAACTGTAACCAATATTGATTCAGAAGTCATTAGTGGGAATGTTGCTCAAATTACTTGGGATGCAGAACCTATCGCTGACCACTATCTTGTTCGCTATCGTGTGTTTAGTTATTGGAATTGGACTGAATTAAATGCTAGTGAAGAAACGTTCCGTTATTTAAATGGATTGACACCAAATACGGCCTATCAATATCAAATAAAAACGATATGCACGCCCGATGAAGACTCTTCATGGTCTGTTAACTTATCATTTACGACCAGCTCGGATACTTGTAATATTCCAGAGTCTGCAACTACCCTCGTACAAAGTACGAGTGCAACAGCTACTTGGTCTACTAATGATGGTGATTTAAAATGGAAAATTCAGTACAGAAGTAATGGTGAAAATTGGACTGAAGCAACTATCAATACCAATTCTTATACAATGAATGGTTTATTACCAAACACGACTTATGAGTATAAATTGAAAACAAAGTGTGCCGCTGGTTGGACAAACTGGGGAGCTAAATATGAATTTACGACGAATGCATCTTTTGGTGAATATTCAGAATTTTCTTCTTCAACTTCTTCTATTCGTTTATTCCCAGTACCTACTCAAGATCAATTAAATATTGATTTTGGAAATGAAGAAATTGAACAGCTAAATGTATTCGATGTAAATGGTAATCGTGTTTTTTCTACTACTACTTCTAGTCAACAAATTAATACTTCGAACCTTAGCCCTGGTATTTATTTCTTAAAACTCATGACAAAAAATGGTGATATATTGAGTGAGAAATTTATAAAGGAGTAAGGTTTTATATAGTAGAATTTATGGATTAGTATACTAGTAACCCCGAATTTTCGACCAGAAGATTCGGGGTTACTTTTATCAATCAATTATCTTGAACAACTAACTGCATTATTTTTTGTGCCTTATCTGTTTTCACAATACATACATAAACACCTTGAGGTAAGTTTTTAGATTCATAAACAATCGAATGCTTACCTGCTTCGTAAAAGGTATTTGATGGAATTACTACGTCAACTATTCTTCCCGACAAATCAATTAGTTTGATATTTACGGAAGACGCTTCTTGTAGTTCTAATGTAAAAGTCGTGGAAGTACTAAACGGATTAGGAGAAATATTGAAAGCTATCTCCTTTTGTTCTGTTATTTGGTTCATCTCTTTTAGTTCAGCTATAGCTTCCAAACTAGCAGGTGTACTAAAATTATATTTAGGTGTCCAATTTGTCCAACCACCAGAACATTTTGTTTTCACTTTATACTTGTAAGTGCTTCCTGCTATCAAAGCAGTTAAGGCTCTACTAGGTACATTTACAAATTCTTCAACCCACGAACCTCCAAATATCTTATGCCTAATTTTGTACTTAATATCATCTGGACTAGTAGACCAACTAATGGTTGCCGTTGTAGCAGTAAGATTACTTACTGTTGGCGTCATTAAGGGATAATTACAATTATCTGTTCCTGTAGTGAAGGTATTGGTAGCAGACCAAGCCGAGTTTACTGTCCCACAATCCGACTTCAATTGGAATTGATAAGTGGAGTTAGCTTGCAACACATTGAGAAATCGATAGTTAATCGTATTCGATACTTCTGTCCAAGAGGATGTACCACTTAGTCGATACCTAATTTTATACTTCTCTACCCCATCAACAGCTTCCCAATTTATTTTAACAACATTTCCGCTTAACACATCTGTAGAGGTATAAACAGGCAAATCGCAAGTACGTGGCATCGTTATTTTCCAAATCCCCCTGCCAGCAGAAGAACCATATTCCATTACATAAATCACATTACCATCCATAAATGCATCTATCGGAAGATTAAAACCTGCAACCACTTTCGTAAGATTAGCATCATAATTATCTAAGCTTGCATTATAGGTTAAGTCAAGGTGAAGCATGTCTTGGCTATCGTTGGGATCTAGTAAAATATCTGTTGCGGTAAAGCTGAGCAAAAATCCATCCCCTTTAAATTCTGGTGTTAGAATTTCATCTTTATCAAACACCAAACCTAATGGACTCCTATGCGGCGAAAGGCTTCTTATAAAGGTACCTTCATCACTTGCATCTTTTACTGTTTGTGTAACTGGATCGATATATAAATCTCCATCAGGACCAAAATTTCTGATACCTTCAGTAAAAACAGTTCCAACAGGTGGCGCAGGATAATTCGGATCATTATAAAATAATTCTTGGTATTGTTCGATCTGGCTCCATTGTAATAATGGATCGGTAAGAGGATCGTACGGTGTATTTTGCATTGGCGTTTCATTTCCACCCATTCTCCAAGGGAAACCATAATGATGGCCACTTCTTAACCAATTGATTTCTTCAGGGTCTGATCGAGTACCACTGTTTTCTACTCCAAAAAGAAGTCCTTCACTATTGAAATCCATATCAAAATGATTACGAACACCTTGAGCATATAAATATCCGTTTGCACTCAACCACGCTTTATCATTTTGCAAAATAATTGTAGAACTTGGATTAGCAGGTATTTTTAAAATATTGGTATTAAGTTCTTCTTCTCGCAAATCGGGATAAATACCGTTTTGATCTTGTACCTCGCCGTGATCGGTACGAGAACCTAAGCAGACGTATATATTGCTCCCATTAGGACTAAGCGTAATCCCACTCATACGATGGTTAAAATCTTTGGGTTTTGCATAAGGAACAGTTTGTGCAACAGTCGTCCATGTTCTATCCGTTCCCGTTGTTAGTGTTCCTTTTTTGACATAACTAGTATTCATTTGGTTAGAAATTTCCGTTCCGACTAAGAAAAGATCATTGCCTAAAATCGCCATTCCTACCGTATAGCCTGATAATCCGTGGTCGGCACTAGTATACAAAAGCGTAGGTACCGTTGGGTTATTAAGATCGACTTGGTAGATTTCGCCTCCTCTTGTATTGTAAAGAATCATCCCACTATTTGGTTCTATCACTAATCGAACAGGTTGGGTTTGATAAATTTCTGTAACATGTTCGACTGTGATATCAGGATGCAGTGAATAGACATTGCTTTGCCCTACTGTTTTGCCCAAAAAAATACAGCATAAAAATGCCGCTAAAAAAGTTCGTATCATAACTTTGTATATTTAAAAATTATTCAATGTAAAAAACAAGTTTTTTAGGAATGGTTATCTATTGACAAAGCAGAATGGCTAGTAAGAATGTTGTGCCTTAAGCAGCACATTGAGTGGATAGTAATCTTATGCAGGAAAAATAGATACTCGATCTATACTTCAAAGGTACAGATAAATGGGGAATATGTAAAGAGGGTTTATAGCAAAAAATAAAATCCGCTTATTTTCTTAAACTTATAAATCGTAGGTCTAATATATTTCTTCCTTTCGAATATTCTTTAAGGCTAATTTAAGCGACCAAAGGGCTTCTGGTTCAAACGAAGTAGGCTTTATTCCAGCTTCTTTTAGTGCTTTTTCTATAGTTTCTGAAGAAAATTCTTCCATAAAATTATAGGTATCCCAAACGAATTCTTCTAAAGCTTTCTCATTAGTTTTAAAAAGGTTTTCTTTTTCTATGGTATTAGGAATTATTAATTTTCTTAATGATTTTGCACTACTTTGTATTCTCCAATAACCAAGCAAATCATTAGCACCTGTTACTTCATTATAATGAATTCCAGTAAACATAATATTGGTTGGTTCACCTTTTATAATCCCTATTTCTCTTCGTGTTTCTTCTTGTACTGTTTTCGAAAAATCTATTTCTTTTCCTTGATTAATTAAGTCTGCAGAGCCACAATATCCACTTACTGAAACATCCCAATTATCTTCACCAAATAAAACACTCTTTCCTCTTTTTCTTAAAAGGATTTTATTGTCTGAAGTTATCAAACATATTTCGGTTCCTAATAAATTGATATTTTGTGGATTAAAGTATTGATCCTGTATATCTAATTCTGGAGGAATCTTATTTTCTATTTCTTTTAAACGATGTTCAATTACCTTTTTAATAGATGAATCTGTATCAGGATTTTTATAAATGCTTAATACTGCAAAATCCAACGGTGCGAGGTGTAGTACTAGTTTTCCATTTTCTAGTTTTGGAGTTGATATTATTCTATATCTTACAGAATTAAAATACTTGACTTTATTTTGTTTTGCTCTAATAGAGTTTTGCTCATCAAATTTATCAACAAGTATACTTTCATCCTCTAAATGAAAAGCTAGTTCTTCATGAATATATGCTGTAATACGATTTCTTGGAAGATGGAAATCTTGAACTAGTTTTTTGTTTGGCAATCGAAACCCTTCTTCATTTTTTTCAACATCCATTATCCTTGTGTTATAAAAGTCATCTGTTATTGTTATCCGCTCTTGCTGCTTTATTTCTGTACTATTTTCAAAATTAGGTTTTTCTATTTCTTCAAGTATACTTAAAATTGAACTTGCTATTCGATTTCTTTTGACAATCTCATCATCAACAGTTACTAATCCTTGCATAGATAGCTTTTTAATTCTAAACAAGGATGTACGAAGCAATAGAATAGTATTTTCTAATTTTATATAGTTATCTCGATGTCTGAGTAATAAGTCAAGTCCCTTCATTAATTCATCTGTAGAAACAAGTTCCTTACTTTCTGTAATAATCTCTTTTGTATTCATCTAGTTTTTCTTAATAATTCTAATTGGGTAGAATATGATTAATTCCTCAATCCTTCGCGAGAAAATCATCCAATAATTTATAAAATTTTTCGGGTTCTTCGAGATAAGGATTATGTCCACTTTTTTCGAACATGACAAACTGGGCTTTAGGCATGTATGTTTTGTATTGAACATTGTACTCTGGAGTAGAAACACCATCGTAACGACCAGCAATTATCAAAGTAGGAATATTAAGTTTTTTTAAATCTCTTCTAAAGTCAGTATCAATCATATCGCCGCCTACAAAGAAATCAGCATCCCTACCTATGATGCCAAAATAGACATCAAAATTCCAACCACGATATCTCGTTTTTGGAACTCGTTGTTTTAGATTTGTATCGTGATAATAAACATACTTTACAGGAAAACTACCATAGACTTGATTGAAGATAGTATCACTAGAAATATACCCCAATGCTCTCAAGGAATCTACCTGTTTCCATTTTTCGGGATAATGTGTTTTTGCATAATGATTATAACTATCACAATTGGCTTGCCACATTTCCCCACTATGAAAACCGCTGATGAGCACCATTTTATCAACGTTTTCTGGGTATTTAATGGCGTATGCCTGTGCTACTACAGAGCCATAAGAATGTCCAATTACAGTTATTTTATCAAGCTTTAATTTTTGACGTACCTGCTCGGCAATATATACATCATTTTCGATAGAATACTCATCGACATCCTTAGCATCATCTGAAAAACCTCTACCAAGCATATCTATAAAAACGACTTGGTGCGTTTTATAATAGTGCCCAAAATTGCCTTCCATATAATCATGTGAATTACCTGGACCTCCTGCGAAAAAAAAGATAGGGTCGCCTTCACCAAGTGTTTCGACATTGATTTTGTAACCATCTATCTTTATAAAATTGGGTTTAAATTTTTCAAATATAGTATCATCAGGTTGTGCAATCAATTGAACATTTACACAAAAAAATATAGTCAACAAAAGTAGATATCTCATAAGCAATTATTATGTCATTGAAGTTAATCAATACAAATATACAAAACCATAACTTACATAATACAATTTATTTTTCCAGTTGTTTCTCTAAAGTGTTCACTCTTTCTTTTAAGCGTTCATTTTCTTTTTGCATTTCGATCATATAAAGGGTAAGTTCCTCAATTTTTTGTAAAAGGATAGCATCCATTTCTCCAAGATTCGTCCCTTCTTCTTTTACTTCTTTTTCAGAAGGCACATCCGGTAGGTGTTTATTTTTTTGTATAAATGCTTCTACTTCTTTGAGCGGTCGGAGGTAATAATTATCATCGAAAACAAAATCAGCCCAGCCTAAGTTAGTCACCTTTACTTCTCTTGCTCTTATGGTTCCGTTTACGGATAACAAGGCTAAAGGATTGGCTGTACCGATGCCTACATTTCCGCCATTAAAAAAGGTTGTGCCATTCGATCGGATATTAATTTTAGTTGCCGTTTCGTTGTCTTTATCCAAAAGTGAAATAGCGTTTCCATAGTTAGAATCGCAACGCAGGCTAACACCGTCTGTACCATCAGCAATGTCATCAGAGTAAGGCGTATGACTTCTTGCCCAAGAATAAATAACTGCATCTCTAGGACTAGAGGTTTTAAAATAGTTGACACCAACATTTGCATCATTATAAGCAAATACTATTGGTGAATTTTTACCCAGTTGCAAGGTCGGCTGAAATATATTGATCGAATTATCGAATCCTGTGTTATTGTACAACCACATGTAGCCACCTTCGACTAATATTTGTCCGCTAAAATTAGAGGTCGTTTTTATTCCTGATGCACTATCGTTTGTCCAACGGTTAGATTGTGCAAATAGCTGGCTTGTCAGACAGCAAACTAATAGGATTATTAATGTCTTATTTTTCATCTTTTTTGATTATCTGTTCTATGATAAAATTATTGAACAATCATTTTTTTACTCGTAATGCCTTTATTCGTTTGTAGCTCATAAAAATATACACCTGCTGGCAATCCAATTCCTTTTAGAATTTTCTTGTGCCTTCCTTTTGGTTGATATTCTTTTTGTAAAAGTGTTTTTATTTTATTTCCTCTCCAATCAAAAATGGATAAAAGCACTTCACTTGCTTCGTCTAAAGTATATTCGATAGTTGTTTGATATTTGAATGGGTTAGGATAATTTCTTAATTCGACTGTAGTCTGCCCTACTCTACTTTCTATTTCTTGAAGGGATGAAGCTGTTGTAAAATTGTATTTTGATGACCAATTTGTCCAGCCTTCTGCACATTTTGATTTCAACTTATACTTGTAAGTAGTTGCTGGATTTAGCCCTGCTAATTGTATTGTATTTACATTCCCCAATAATTCTGACCAACTTTCATTAGGTGCTTTATATTTCAACTTGTACTTTAATTCATTTATTCTTGACGACCAACTAATAGTCGCTTTTATGGCAGTGATATCTGTTACTACTGTTGTTGATGGTCGGTCGCAATAGTCACCAAAGGTATTAAATGGATACGTAGAACTCCAAACAGCATTCTGCTCTAAACATACTGTTTTAACCTGATACTCATAATCTGTATTTAGTTCCAGATTATTTAAGAACCGAAAAGTTTCTGCTCCTCCTGTTTGTCGTTCTATCCATGCACCTCCAACAGGTCGATAGCGGACTTTATATTTTACTGCATTATCTACAATGTCCCAAGTGATCTTCACTACCATTCCACTAATAGTCGATGCTTTTATTCCATTGGGAACTTCACAAGACAATACTTCATCACAACCATCTAAATAAGCATGAAAATTAGAATTAAAACGAGCATTAAACCCATCAGAAAGTGTAATTTCTGTCGCTGCATCATAGCGTACATTTGCAAACATTTCAATCTTATTAACTGCTTCAATACGATTGGCTTCAAATATTTTATTTTCATTTGTAGCGATCTGTTCAGCAATTACAATGTCGCCCAAACACGGCACACTCTCTACTGGAATTTCAACAGACCCAGAGACATTACAACCATTGGCATCTGTTACAGTCACATAATACACGCCGCCAGATAAGTCTATTGCAGTTTCTTCTGTTGAACCATTACTCCACTCAAACGAGTAAGGAGCTTGTCCGCCAAAAACTGCAGCACTTGCCTTACCAGTTTGATAGCCTGCATATCGAATGGGATCAACATAAAAATTTAAATTCAACTTTGGTGGCGAAGCTACTAAAGCAGAACTTACAACCTCACAGCCATTCGCATCATTTATAGTAACCGAATAAAAACCATGTTTTAAATTTGACTTTACAGGAAAAATAGAAGTTGTTCCATCTGACCAATAATAGACATGAGGAAAAACGCCACCAGCTACATATGCATTGATTCTACCATCACTTGCACCATGACAAGAAACATCTTCAGAAAGAATATTGACAATCATTCCACATCCAGAAGTAGAACTTGTACCATCTACTTGCATACATAAATTGCCTTCGCCAAAAATCTCTTTTGCTAATATTTGTATAAAATAATTTTGCCCACTTTCTAATTCAAGAAATTGGATATATCCATTTGTCTCTACAGGATCAACTTCGCAATAAATCTCTTCTAGTGCTGAACAATCACCACGATAAACTGCCATAGTATAGTCAAATGTTGTATTTGCTTCTATACGAATATTCCCAGATGGCGGTACTGTAAATTCATACCAAACGTCTGCTCGTTCTTGATCAGTACATGAAGGAAGTTGACCACTAAACGTTGCAAAATTAATTGTACCATCAATACAGCTTTCATCTAAATTGATAAAAGTAGCATTGGCACAAGCATCATTTTCTGGGCTTTCTTTTTCTTCTATAGAAATGCAAAAATTTCCTTCTGTACTTGCAAACAAACTAGCTACCTGCACATAATAAACTTGTCCAAGAATCAAATCTGGCAAGTCTAAAAATTGTCCGCAATCTGTAGAGACTACTTCCACTAGGCTATTACATTGACTACTATATACCGCTATTGCTTCCGAGAAATCTGCTTGTGTTTTGATGCGTAGATTAGATGATAAAGTGGCTGTAAATTGATACCAAACATCTGCCCTAGCCCTTAAGTCAGTACTTGGAGTTTGACCTTCAAAAGAGGCATGAAGATTCGTCCCGAATGTACAATCATTATCTATTGTCAAAGCTATAGCATTTGAGCAATAATCATTAGACGGGATTGCAGGTAGATTATTTAGTTGATTAATTTCTATACAACTATTTCCCAAAGCTGTACTGAAATTATTTTCTTGACCACTTAGTCGAATGTAATAAGTAGTACCTCCATTTGCATGTAGCGAAAGTATTTCTCCACCAAAACCGTATTCATCTTTATTGGTACAAATTAGTTCTGTTAAGTTGCTACAATCACCTGTGTATACAGTAAGAACATCGTTATAATTACTATTGGTTTTTATTTCAACTGCTGTTGAAAACGGTGGTGTAAACCGATACCACAAACTCCCAACACTTAAATCTACACAAGAATTAGAAGCACCATAAAAGCTTGTATTAATCGTATTTCCGTTTACACAATTACCATTCAAATTAAGAGTAATAGCATCAGAGCATATATCGTTTTGCGCAAACAATACAATAGGAAATAAAAATACCATTATAGTATATAGCTGTATTAACTTCATTTTTCAAGAATTAAAGCATTAGTTTTCTAGTATATACTTCTCCTTCCACTTCTAAGCGGTATTGATATAAACCTGTGGATAGATTGTAATCAGCTAGGTCAAATGTAAAGAGATATACGCCTTCATTTTTATATTCATCTACTAAAACGTGTATAGTATTTCCTGAGCTATCCAAAAGACTTAACCTTACATTTGATCCGCTTGTAATCGCATATCTAAAGTCTATTAGTTGCCCTTTCGTCGTATAGCCCAATAAGGATTCTGTATCGACCTCTGATGGAATACAAGGCTCTTGAAATAAGCCCTCAATTCGGTTGTAATGCTTGCCCAATACAGCATTGATGATAAGAGGATTGACACATAACCAATCTTGCAAAATGGTCGCATATACTTGTCGATAGTCAATACTATTTTGATTAAAAGGAATAGTTGTATTTCCTTGTTGTAAAGAGGTATCATTTAAGTCTAAAGGTGTACCTGTAAAACCGCCGTTTATGCCTCCACTAAAAAGTAGAATAGGAGAAGTTGTACCATGATCAGTTCCGTTAGTATTATTTTCTTTGATCGTTCGACCAAATTCAGAATGAGTCATTGTTAATACACTATTACCTAAATTGGAAGTTGAAAGATCGGCATAAAAGGCTTGTATGCATTCGGCTAAATCTTGTAGCAAAGAAGGCTGATTAATGTTTCCTGTTAATTGGTCGGTATGTGTATCAAAACCATTTAAGCGAATGCTGTATACTTTTGTTCCCAATCCACCTTTGATTAAATTGGCAACAATTTTAAATTGCTCCTGTAGATCGCTCGTTGCAGTCGAAGGATAATTAGCCGATGCACTATTATTCGCGGGATTAAAGGCTGTTTGTATCTGGTTTGCAAAACGAATAGTCTCGTTAGTCCTTTGTCTCACAAACATTCGTTCTTGATCTTTTGGACAATTTGTAAAACCAGCTGTATTAAAATATTCTCCTGAATTTATTAGTCTGTAAAAAGCAGCTGGGTTGGTAAAATGTATTCCGAAAGTACTTGTGCCTACACCTCTCATCTGAAGTCTATTGGTGCTACCTATTTGAACACCTAACGGGTATTCTAGGTCATTAAAATCATTTTCTAAAAAGCGACCTAACCAACCTGAAGCATAATTTGTCATTGCAAAATTATTTTCAGCAGTTGCGCCGATAGATGCAGCTTGTAAATGTTCTTGATTCGATTCGGAATAGCCAACATTGTGAATAACTTTCATCTGGTCATTATTCCACATTGGCATGAGGGCTTGCATCTGATTAGGGAGCGCATAATTTGTATTTCCGTAACCAGATAGAAAAGTATTTTCAGTATAATCTGTACCAAAATATAATGCAATATTGGGTCGATAAGACCGATAAAGATTTTTTCCTACTGCATTGCTATGTGGAATGATCATATTTAATCCATCATTTCCTCCATACAACTCTAGAAGTACTAGAATTCGATTTTCATCCGTTAGGCTGCTTGAATTATTCGCAGCATAAAGAGGATTCAGATTTAGGATACTCCCTAAACTTGCTAAACCAGTGGTAAATAGGAAGTCTCTCCTATTCCACTGTTGCTGTCTTTTTTTTATATAAATCGAATTTTTAGGTTGCATACATTTTGTGTCTTCGCTACATCAATACGAATTCAGGAAGCTTAGAAAGATATACCATAAATTCTTTAAACTGTTCAGGTATTTCATCAATATCTAAATTCCAGTTTCCTTGGTAATAATTGTTTGGTAGAATGTTTTTAAAATACGCTATAGCATCATTCAATTGATCAGCATCTAAATCTACGGTAATAAAATGTTCAATGATTTGCAATGCTACATAATCAGGATCTGTTGAATTACTTGTAAGGTCTTTTAGCAGTTGTCTGTAACGCTCATTTACTTCTAAAGGTTTAAATCCATTTTCAAAAGCAAAAAGATGTTCGTCAAAAATTTTCCAGTAGTTTTTCAAATTATCATCTAACCATGTACGATGACCTGACCAACCAGCAACAGTCGGTGGATTAAATAACCTTTGACCTAAAGCATTGCACGATAGATATATCTGATGGGTAGTCCATTGTTCAGGATTATTGGCATTCGATTTAAAATAATCTATCCCGCTTTGTAAACCTGCTTGGCGATAAAAATTTACGAGCCATTCTATTGGACTTTTTATTTTAGCTCCAATTATAGCATCACTAAAAAAGTGTTCACTCTTGAATAATTGTTTGAAGACAGGTAATAATTCAAAAT
>JAHDIP010000159.1 GCA_020630735.1 Saprospiraceae bacterium
CTTGTTATTCAATAACGGGTACTATTTTTGAATTTTAATCTGTGACAGGTTATACCTACCGGTATTCGGTCGAAGGATTATCAATCGTAGCTATTGCTCTATCTTGCAGTAGCTTTAATCGTTTGGCAATCCTAAAACTATTTAGTTTTCAGTATATAACACCTGTTTTAAACCAATTCGAGGGTTAATATTCCTCGTTTTTCTATAATCCAATGAAACTTACGCTAACAGGCATCATGTGGGGGTTTGTGCTGCTTTGCAGCCTTTATAGTCAACCTAGTATTGACCATCGTAAGATATTGACTGCTCTGGAGGCTAAGGTACAAGATGGCGATATGCAATCTTTACGAGATATTGGGTCACTACTCGACCACCCAAAGGTAAAAACAGAGGCTATTCAGATCCTTAGTGATCATACCTTATTTAGTCCTGAAGAGATTAAATTGCATTCCAACCTTAGCAAAAGCGACTTTCTCAATTTTTATTATACCCATGAAGATGAGTTTAAATATTCTGACCTTTTAGATGTTTTTTATCTAAGTCCACTAGAAAAGTGGAAAACAAGCTACAAAATCAAAGCTATTAAGGATAGTAAGCAAGATCCAAAAATATTGCTTCGAAGCTACAAAACGGCTATCCAAAAAGCTTTGGATACAAGCAATAGTGCTACGCTTTCTTCTCAAATGAAACTAATTGATCAACTTAAAGAAAAAGAAGGTTATCAATTTCTGCTTAATCTGCTTCAAGATAAAGCGTTTAGTAATTTTAGTAACAAAGAAAAATTATATCAAGAGTGTAGTAGTTACCTGCAAAACTATCCAACGATAAATACCGTTAAAGCTATCCTACAACTCGTCAAACAAAAAGAGATAAAAGCACAAACGGCGGCACCAATTTTAGCAAACCTGACTAATATTTTTGTTGTTGAAGATCGGCAATTCGATTTAATGGTTCCTCGTTATCAACACTATATTGATTCGTTAAATACCATCAAAGCCATGCAATTGTATGGCTACGAATCTTTTTTCGATTTCAAAGCAACTTATTTCAATTATCCAGTAGATTATTTCGGTCGCCTCTTAAGTTTATCGGAAGACTATCCTTGGATTCAGCACAATGCTCTACAAAACTTGAAAGAGTCGGAGCATCCCCGTGCCTTGTATTATATCGCTTCGCAATTGTATAAGTATCGAAAACGGAATGGACAGAAAAAGTTGGTTCGTTTAGAACAATACACTAATCTGATAAAAGAACTTACACAACTTGAAATAGGTGTTCAAGATGAAAATAATAAGATCACTTTTGATATAGCAAAAGCAGTATCGAACCAAACAAAATTGAATTACCTCATTTATTGGGCATCTCATTATACTGATTATAGCTGGAACGAAAATTACAAACTATTTATCAATAAAAATGAAGCGGTTGAAAAAACAGAAAATTATGAACGTTATTTTCGACGACTCAACTCTACAAACGATTCGGTTGCATTTCAATCCTATAAATACCTGACAGAAGGTGAAGCGGTAGAAGTCATACAGTTATCCAAAAAATATAGGCAATTACTCCGTTCGTACAATAAATATTTACCCCCTTTCAAGTATCAATACTTGGAACAACTGGTATTATTGACTAGCTTTTGTAAAACGAATGGAATAGATTATTATGGCGATGATCAGCTTCAACAATTTCTACATGAATTGTCTCAAACTACTGATCATTCAAAACGCTATTTACTCGAAAACAAATTAATTGAATCTCTAACAGCAGATAAAATTACGGCGATTGAGTATTGGGCATGTTTGCACACTCGAAACAAAAACAATTCTTTTTCGGCAGGTAGAGTATTAGATCATTTTTATTCTAAAAACTGGATGAATATTCTTTCAGATGAAGAACAGCTTCGACTCTATTTGAAAAAATCGCTATTGTTTGAAAATATCGGGGTATTCGGTATTTGTAATTCTTATCTCAATAAATTTAATGTAGAAAATCAAGATCTACAAAATCGTTTTCAAGATTTATTGAAGACAGAAGTTGATCCTGACATTGTCAGCCAAATAACCCGTTTGACGGGAAAACAGACTACAGAAAATGGGCTTAGTCTACAAAGCTTTTTGGAAAATCCAGCTGGCTTTAACCGTAGAGATATTAAAATATTACCTCCTCCAGAAAATGAAAGGCAATATGAGCTAGTTATACAAGGTATCCTAAAAGAAAAAAGCAACGAAGCGATCAAAAATCTTTTTGCTTACTTGCGTGTGCATCCACACCTCGATGCTGTCCCTTATTTATTTGAATTGATTGATGATAAACGCTTACTCATTCAACGAGAAGACCTAAGGTTAACGATTGCTGACTATTCTATACCTGTGCTAGAACAAATCTATGAGCATAGTTTTCCATCTATGGATGAAAAACATCCATTCAATACTGAAAAATGGCGGACGCTTTGGAAAAATGATGGTAGAAATTATAAAGACTGGGTAAAGTTTTTTTTCGAAAAAAAATTAATTGCGCTCGAAAAGAGTCCAGCGTTGGTCATAGATGATATCAATAAAATTACTGCTTCGCCCAACTTTTTGCCCGCTTACAAAGACGTTGTTTTGAAAGCACTAAAAAAAGTAGAACCACAAAAAAATATTCGTAGGCTTTCTATGAATCCTAAATTATCTGTCAAAAATGATTTGAGTTATTTCGAAGACTTTGATTTTTCTTATAAAGAATTAGATGATATTCCAAAACTATTTTCGATAGATGATCCCGAAAAAATGCTTGATTATTTAGACCGAAAATCTACAGGTTTTGACCTAACAGATAGAGGATCTTTCTATAATAATTTATTCCGTTCTAGGTGGTTAATGAATTATGTAAATAGCGGCAAAATATCCGCTCAACATATTGAAAAAATTAAAAACATTCTCAATACTTATCTCAATGAAAGTGATTTCTTAAGTGAGTTTGAGGAACAGGCTACTAACTTACACATTGCCCTACTAGACAACATCAATCGAACACTTGAAGAACGATTAATTGCTTCTAGCCAGTTAGACTTGGACGAAGGCTCTAAACTAAAAATTCAAGAGTCTATTATTTCTACTATTTCTTATAAGGAGATTGCTACAATTGTTAGTCATTTTGATGAGCTTATAGAACAAAAAGGAAAATCTAAAATTGCCTTTTTACAAACCGACTTTGGTTTGCCAATTTTTGAACTTGACGATGATAAAGCTTACGAAAAGTTCTTGAACAATCATAAAAAAATGTCTGAAGTCAATTTTTATACCCATTACCTCAAAGAATTCGGTGTCGACTTCCAAGATAAAAGAGGACAGCTTGATTTTTATAAAATTTATTCGATTCTAAAATATGATATTGTTTCTCCATTTTCAGGTGAAGGCGGACGAAAACGAGATTACTTTGTCTATGGTATTATCAAATTATTAGAACTACATTTTAATGATCGCTTAGGCTTCCACGAAAAAATGAACGAATCTCAAACCTTCTTCTCTTACTCTAGCTCTAAACGTGCTCATGCTTGGATGGAATACCTCGAAAAAAATAATATTGTCAATATCCAGAAAATTGGCACTCCCTCCTTCAATCAAAATAAGGTGTCATATTAATTAAATTTTAAACGTAAAAAAAAATCAAAATACCCGATAAGTGTCATTTTAATTCAATTTTTCATTTTCATTTTCATTTTTAAGACCAATTACTTTGTAAATCCTAGCGGGTATCCTATTTTTGAGCTATGAATAGACAAGATATACGTAACGATTGGAATGTAGAAGAAATAAGAGAAATCTATAACAAACCGTTGTTGGATTTAGTATTCGAAGCCGCTACTATACATAGAAAATATCATAATTCATCTGAGGTGCAAATCAGTAGCCTTTTATCCATTAAAACAGGAGGATGTAAAGAAGACTGCGCTTATTGTCCGCAAGCCGCTCGCTATCATACAGATGTAGATGTCCACAAAATGATGGACGTCGATAAAGTATTGTTTAAAGCACAACAGGCTAAAGAAGCAGGCGCTAACCGTATGTGCCTTGGGGCTGCTTGGCGAGAAGTTCGAGACAATAGAGACTTTGATAAAGTAATAGATATGGTCAAGGGCATCAACGAATTGGATATGGAGGTTTGTTGTACGCTTGGTATGCTTACAGAAGAACAAGCACAAAAATTAGCAAATGCTGGAGTTTATGCTTATAACCACAATATAGATACTTCTGAAGATTATTATGGTGATATCATTTCGACGAGAACCTACAATGATCGACTTGATACATTAAATAATGTCAGAAAAGCGAAAATGACCATTTGTTCTGGTGGCATCATCGGTATGGGTGAATCTATAGATGACCGTCTAAAAATGCTCATTACCTTATCAAACTTAAATCCGCATCCTGAGTCTGTTCCGATTAATACTTTGGTACCTGTAAAAGGAACACCACTTGAAGACCAAGAAGCAGTACCTTTCGAAGACTTACTACGAATGATTGCTACAGCACGTATCGTTATGCCTAAGGCAATGGTTCGTTTATCGGCTGGTCGATTGGAGCGTTCTCGTATGGAACAAGGTTTTTGTTTTATGGCTGGAGCCAATTCTATTTTTGCAGGAGACAAACTATTGACGACTCCTAATCCTGAATTTAATCAAGATATGGATATGTTCAGTTTCTTCGGTCTAAAAGCGATGCCTTCGATACACGATAAGAGAAAACAAGAAGCAAGTGTCGAAACTTCGAATAAGGTTTAAATGGAGTCTCTTTCTGAAAAATTAGCTCAAATTGATCAGTCTGGCTTAAAGCGTTTTTTGAAGATACATAACGAACTAATTGATTTTAGTTCGAACGACTATCTAGGCCTTGCTCGCTCCGAAACCTTTCATCAAACTTTTGTAGAACGGATTCAGCAACAGAAGAAAATGGGTTCTTCTGGCTCTAGGTTATTGACAGGTAATCATTCCGAAACGACGTCATTAGAACAGACAATTGCACAGTTTCATGATGTGGAAGATGCACTTCTTTTTCCTACTGGTTATCAAGCGAACTTATCCTTGTTATCATCAGTGGCTAGAAAAGGCGATACCATTATCATAGACGAACTTTGTCATGCCAGTATTATTGATTCTACCCGATTAAGTTTAGCTACTACTGTAAAATTTAACCATAATGATCTGAAAAGTTTGGAACAGCAATTAGGTCAAGCCCAAGGTACTATTTTTGTTGTTACCGAATCTCTATACTCCATGGATGGCGATATGCCTGATCTATATTCGATGTATCATTTAGCTAGTAAATTTAAAGCTCATCTTATAGTTGATGAAGCACACGCTATTGGTATTTATGGTCCAAAGGGAAGAGGAATTATTAATAAATTTCAACTACAAAGGAAAATATTTGCTAGAGTGGCTACCTACGGAAAAGCATTTGGTTATCAAGGCGGAGCGATTTTAGGCTCTAGTACTTTAAAAGATTATTTAGTTAATCATGCTCGTCCTTTCATCTTCAGTACGGGGATCAATTTGCACCAAGTTACAGGTTTATCTATCGCTTATGAATTGATCGAACAAGCAGACGATCTACGTTTACAATTGCAACATAATATTGCTTATTTCCAGCAACAAGTCCTTACCTCTTCTGCTAATTGGATTACATCGAATTCACAAATTCAAGCAGTTATTATTCCAGGTAATCAACAAGTGATGGATACTTCTAAACGGTTAAAACAAAAAGGGATACTTGCCTTACCTATCCGAAAACCTTCTGTAGCAGCAGGGAAAGAACGCATTAGAATATGCTTACACTCATTTAATACAGAAACAGAAATAGATCTTTTGATAAAACATATTATATGAGTAACAGATTGGTCGTTGCAGGTATTTCTACGGAAGTAGGAAAAACCATTATCGCAGCCCTACTTGTCGAAACCCTAAAGGCTGACTATTGGAAACCGATCCAGTCGGGAAGCAAAACGGATTCGGATACTAGAACAGTAAAAGCATTAGTGAGTAACAGCAAAAGTGTTTTCCATCCAGAAGCCTATTTGTTGAGCGAACCACTTTCACCTCATGCCGCTGCCGAAATAGATAAGGTAAAAATCGAACTCGACCAAATCAACGTACCACAAACGACAAATAATCTCATCATTGAATTAGCGGGCGGTTTAATGGTGCCTCTAGATCATAAAACGATGAACCTTGATCTTTTAAAACAATGGAACTATCCTGTCGTTTTAGTTGCCAATTTTTATCTTGGCAGTATCAACCATACCTTACTCAGTATCGAATTATTGAAACAATATCATATCCCAATCCATAGCTTAATTTTTAATGGCCCCGTTACTACTTCTAGCAAAGATGTAATTTTAGCTTATTCTGGGATAAAAGATTATGTAGAAATTCCGACCTTTGAATCATTAGACAGACAATCTATCCAAAACTATGCTCAGCAACTTACAACTAGATTTTGATAAAAAACACATTTGGCATCCGTATACTTCGTTGATTAATCCACTGCCTGTTTATGCTGTAAAGTCTGCAAAAGGAGTTTACCTAGAGCTAGAAGACGGTCGGCAATTAATCGACGGAATGAGTTCTTGGTGGGCTGCTATTCACGGCTATAATCATCCTGTGTTAAATACAGCCATACAAGAACAATTGACTAAAATGGCTCATGTCATGTTTGGTGGTATCACACATGAAGCTGCCATTTTGCTTTGTCAAAAATTGGTAGACATTACGCCAAACGGATTGGATAGAGTCTTTCTCTGCGATAGTGGTTCGATCTCTGTAGAGGTGGCTATCAAAATGGCTTTTCAGTATTGGCATAGTTTGGGCAAAACGAAAAAAACAAAACTACTTACTATCCGAAAAGGCTATCATGGTGACACCTTTGGAGCAATGTCTGTTTGTGATCCTGTAGGAGGTATGCACCATTTATTTAGTTCTATTTTGCCAAAACATTTTTTTATAGACGAACCAATTTCTAAATTTGGTGCAGCACTTGATCCAATAGATGAACAACATCTAGAACAAGTATTTGAAAAGCATCATGAAGAAATAGCGGCATTTATTTTGGAACCGATTGTACAAGGAGCTGGTGGAATGCGCTTTTATTCCGCTGCATTTTTGCAGAAAGCAAAAGCACTTTGTACTCAATATAACATCCTTTTTATTTTTGATGAAATCGCAACAGGCTTCGGTAGAACAGGTAAATTATTTGCAGCCAATCACGCCGAGCTTAGTCCTGATATTTTGTGTTTGGGAAAAGCCTTGACAGGAGGAATGATGACGATGGCTGCTACACTTTGTACAAAAGAAGTAGCACATACCATTTGCAAAGGCGAAGCAGGTGTTTTTATGCACGGTCCTACTTTTATGGCCAATCCATTGGCTTGTAGTGTTTCTTTGGCAAGTATCAATCTGTTACTATCTTACGATTGGGAAGTCTTAATAAGGCAAATTGAACAGACTCTATCAGAAGAACTATCGCCCTTAAACGATTATTCAATTGTAAAAGAAGTTAGAATACTTGGAGCTATTGGTGTAGTAGAGTGTCATCAATCTATAAATGTTGCTACAATCCAAAAATTCTTTGTCGAACAAGGTGTTTGGATTAGACCGTTTAGAAATTTGATCTATATTATGCCTCCTTATATTACACCAACATCTGTTCTTCGACAAGTGTGTACGGCGATCAAAAAAAGCTTAATTATTGACAAACATTTCTTAATCTAGTCTCGTTATTAAAAGTAGAAATTATTAACACAACTATAACAAGTCCAAAATACTAACAGGGTATTAATAATAGTTTTTATATTTGGAATTGGTTTATTAACTTGAGATATAAATTAAAAAAGATAAATATGAAACAATTCACCAGAATCTTCGGTATTTTCATGATCTTAATGCTATGCTTTAGCATTACAGATATAGACGCTCAAAGTCGTAAGAAGAAGAAAAAGAAGAAAAAAGAAAACGACGAATACTTTGATGACAAAGGTAGCCTTACTCAACGCCTTTGGTATGGAGCAGACTTAAACTTCAATTTCATCCCTTTCCAAGTTGGAAATATTATCGCATATGGTGTTTCACCAATGGTTGGTTATAAGTTTAATGATGTATTTTCAGTAGGACCACGAATTCAATTTAGTGTTCTAAATGGTAGAATAAGTCAACAGTATAGAGTGAATGATCTTGCTTATAAATATAATGCAACTACCTATGGTTTAGGTGCTTTTGCTAGAGCTAAAATTTTTAATTCTTACTTCCTGCATTTAGAATATGATCGAGTATCTTATGGTTATCCTGTTGTAGACGGTAATTTCTTTCCTCAATATGATATTGATGGCAATATACAGAAATATAGAATTAGCGACAATCACCTTTACATCGGTGTGGGATACTATGGTGCTATTGGTGGCAATTGGGGCTATCAAGCTATGGCTTTGTTTGATCTAGCAGAAAGTAGAGATAATTGGGAATTTAATCTACCTATATCATTTCGATTTGGTATCAATTACAAATTCGCTTATTAGCAATTTTTGTTGAATCAAATGAAAAATGCTCGTCCAGTAATCTGGATGAGCATTTTTTTTCGACTGTTTTTATAGATGTTTTTTAAAACCCAATGTTTATTCCTAATAAATAATTGCGCCCTGCTTGTGGATAAAAGCCTGTCAGGTTATAAATACTTTCGCCTTCCGAACGAGCATAAGGATCATCAGGTGTCGCATCATAAAACTCTGATTTGTATCGATAAGTCCAAGCATTCGTAGAGAATTTCGCATCAAAAATATTGCGCACCAAAAAAGTTAATCCTACCTCTTTAAAAAAGTTTGTTTTTACCTTATACACAATCCTAAAATCATTAAAGAAATAAGCATCTAAAGTCGTATTCTCGTTAGAGGTATTATCAATGTATTGTTTGCCAACATATTTGTTTAATAAGGAAAAAGATAAGGCATGATTATCGGCTAATGCGGTACCCACAAAAACGTCGTAAGTCAAATCTCCTGCTACGATAATGTTTGGAGAAAAAGCCAAATCAGTATTTGAATGTATGACTGTTTCTTGTTCGTCAGCAAACCAATTATCAATATACTCCGTAAATTCCGCAATTTTATTTTGGCTTAAGGTCGCATTCGCATTCAAGCTTAATGCATTCGTAATCGAGATACCTCCTTGCACTTCAATCCCCATTCGAGTACTCTTGTCAATATTGATACGAGTAGCTTCTCCTACATCATTGATACGCCCTGAAAGTGCCAACTGATTTTTGTAAAACATGTGATATAAGTTAGCACCTATAAATGCTTTACTCCACTTTTTGTTATACCCCAATTCTGTATTATATAAAGTCTCATGCACAGGTCTACTTGAAGGAGTCGATTCTGTATAGTCACTTCTATTTGGTTCTCTATTAGCTACAGCAAAAGACGCATACAAACTACTGTTGTTTTTCAAAGTATAAAACAAACCAGCTTTAGGATTAAAGAAATTTAATTCATCTGTTTGTGTTACGTTTGTTCCATCATTATCAAAACCTAAGAACTCATAATTAACCCGACGATATTGCAAGTCAACATAAGCACTCAACTCTTCAGTTAGTTCATAATTAAATTTAGTAAAAATATTAAAATCCATTTTCTCGCCTTCGTTGTCGTAATAGCGATGTTCTTGCTCTGCATTTGACATATACCTTGCCCAAATCACTTCACCAAAATGCTTGCCAATGTAATTATTCCAAGCACCGCCAATCGTTGTATTCAACTTTTGGTTTTTACTCGCCATATCTAATGAATAAGTAAAGCCATAAAAATCATTATCCAACCAACGGCGACGAATCAAGTCTGTAGAGCGAATTGTATCGTTTCCTGTTAGTACATCAGGCAAATTATAACCTGCTAAATCTTCTCCAATTTTATACTGCTCAAAAAATCCCTTTCCTTTAGTATAATGTAAAGCTATACTAGCATTCACATTACTATTAATTTGGTGATTGTACAATGCTTGATAATGTGTTTGAGTATAATCATCTACTTCGTTATCATGATAGCTACCATCAGCACGTGCTCCTACACCATTGAATGTACGTAAGTTTTCATCATCGACATATTGAGCAGGTACGCCATCCCAAGCTTGATAAGTAACTTCATGTCCAGAAAACATATTTAACCGTAACGAATTTGCTTTTCCGATATAAGCCCCTGACAAGTAATACGATTGTAAATCAGAGCTTCCTCTATCAATATATCCATCAGATTGTATACTAGACAAGCGACCATCGAATGTAAATTTATCAGCAATCAATCCACTACCAAAAGTTACACTTCCTTTTAAGGTATTAAACGAACCAACTGAACTTGCGATACGACCATAGGCTTCCTTGTGTAACTTTGATGTATTCAAATTTATGGTAGCTCCAAATGCTCCAGCACCATTCGTAGAAGTTCCGACGCCTCGTTGTATTTGTATCGTTTCAGTAGTTGTCACAAAGTCTGGTAAGTCAACCCAAAATACACCTTGCGATTCCGAGTCATTTAGTGATATTCCATTTATGGTAACATTAATTCTAGAAGGATCAGTACCTCGAATTCGGATACCTGTATAGCCGATACCTGTACCAGCATCAGAAGTTACAACAGTAGAAGGTGTCCAACGTAAAAGAAAAGGAACGTCCTGTCCCAAGTTATTTTTTTCCAGTTCTTCCTTTTGGATATTGACGTAAGTCATAGGTGTTTTTGCACCAGCCCAAGTACCCAACAGTTCGATAGGTTCGATACTATAAACTGCTTGGCTTAGAACTAAATCGACCTCCGTTTTTCCATTGACAGTAATGGATTGTTCGACCGAACCATAACCAATAAAACTTGCTTTGATTCGGTAGGTTCCATGCTCAACATTTCGAATCATAAAAAAGCCATCTGAGTCACTTTCAATAACTCGGTCGAGCTCCTCAATTTCGATATTTGCTCCAGGTAACGGTTCACCATTACTGCTTACAACATTACCAATAATTTTTCCTTGTGCAAAGGCTACACTAGCCAAAAGCACTAGACAGTAAACGCATAGTAGTTTTTTCATTGTCTGAAATTTAATTTTTTTGAAACAAATGGAGCTTATAAAATTAAAAACTCCTTACAAGCAAGGGGTTGCTTATACTGTTTATTGTTTCCCTCTTTCCTGCGCCAGCATTATCTGTATCAGGTTCAACGGGTATAATCTCAGCCGGTAAGTTTTCACTCACTTAGGCACCCCAAACGAGAAAGTGCCACAAAGGTAATAATGATTTGGAATTTCTAAGTACTTAAGGGAAGAATATTTTTATGAGATCATTCCTACAAAACTACGAGAGCTCAGACTACAGTAAAAGTCTATCTGACTTCTCGCAATCTAAACTAGCTTAGACGATTTCGCCTTTTGATCTATTATCTTAATCGCCTTTTCCAACCGTACTTCTTCCGTACCGCTAATGGAGACAAAGTTTTTCTGATAAACATTGAGTTCGCTCAAATAACGTTGATAAATTTCCTGCCGCTCTTGCGGATGTTCACGTTGCGGATCATAAGCCCAAGGTACATCCGTATCGCACAATAAAAATAAATCGTAGTCTCGTTTTTCTAGCTGCTCAACAATCCAAGGATTACATTGTTGATATTTATAGTCCGACCATACTTTTAGTACAATTAAGCTGGTATCAAAAAATATAATAGGTGTATTTTTGGCTAAGGCTTCATCTTCAGCAGCAATTTGACCTTGTGCTATTGGTAATAAATCTTCTTCGCCATACAAGCGATTGATTTTTTGGATATAGCTACGAGCATACTCTTCTACCCAAATTGTTTGGTAGTGTGTTGCTAATTGTTTAGCTAAGGTTGATTTTCCCGTCGATTCGGGACCTGTAAGGACGACTCTATAAGACATTTTTACTAAAAAAACAATATTTACAAATTAGTTTGTTCTTCATATCTTGTACCCAAGAAATGACATGATGCAAAGATACATTCTAAACGTTACAATATGCATGATATAGAGCCCCACTTTAAATGGAGAGATCATTATATCGCCTCGGAAGACGAGCGTTCTCCATTCTATGGACGAGATTATAACGAATTTCAGTATACCCAAAAAATATACAATTACTATATCCATCCTCAATGGGATCATTTTGGATCTAGTACGCTGTATATGAAAATACTTTTTGTGGATTATGAAGAAGGTGCTGCTATTATAGAATTGATTGGTGAATGGAATGATTGTTTGCAAAATGATATTATGTTTTTAAAACGAGACATCGTTGATGAACTTACCCCGCATGATATTACAAAATATATTTTAGTCTGTGAAAACGTACTTAATTTTCATGGCTCTGATGATTGCTATTATGAAGAATGGTACGAAGATATTGTCGAAGAAAGTGGCTGGATTTGTTTTATTAATGCCCTTGACCATGTTAGAGATGAAATGAAAGAGGTACAGTTGCAGCATTTTGTTAACTTTGGGGGACGATTCAATAATATCATCTGGCGTCCTTTTCAACCAAAAATGGTGATTAAGGCGATAGATGCACTTGTACATAGCGATGTCAAACGGCTGACCTATTAAACCTCTACTATGCATAAATCTGGTTTTGTCAATATCATCGGACGACCAAATGTCGGAAAATCTACCTTAATGAATGCGCTTGTTGGTGAGCGAATGTCTATCATCACCAACAAGCCTCAAACCACTCGCCACCGAATCATCGGTATTGTAAGTGACGATGATTATCAAATTGTTTTTTCAGATACTCCCGGTATTATTCGCGACCCATCATATAAGATGCAAGTGGCTATGAATAGTTTTGTCAAAACAACCTTTGAAGATTCAGATATCATGCTTTTTGTCACCGAAAAAAATGAAAAGTATGCTGACGATGATCCGATTATCGAACGACTGAAACGAGTAGAAGTTCCGCTCTTTTTGGTTATCAATAAAATGGATATTACAGAGCCAGAAGAAATTGCAGCGCTTATCAAATTATGGAATGACCGTATTCCGTTCAAAGAAACGATTCCTATTTCTGCTTTAAAAAAATTGAATACTGAAAAATTATTCGAACTTATTTTAGAAGATTTACCAGAAGGACATCCATACTACCCTAAAGATCAACTCACCGATAAACCCGAACGCTTTTTTGTAAGTGAAATCATTCGAGAAAAAATATTCTTAAACTACAAACAAGAAATTCCGTACTCTACCGAAGTCGGTATCGAATCGTTTAAAGAAACAAAGACAAATAAAGGAGAAGATCTTGTTCGTATTAGTGCCCTCATCTACGTGGCTCGAAAAACCCAGAAGCCGATCATTATCGGAAAAGCTGGTGCTGCCATTAAAAAAGTGGGAACAGATGCTCGCAAAGACATCGAAAAATTCCTAGAGAAAAAAGTATTTCTCGAACTCCATGTAAAAATAAAAGATAACTGGCGAGATGATGATCAAATGTTGAAACGGTTTAGTTATCAGCATTAATATTGTCCATATATCAAAATACAACTAAAGTTTAAATATCCAGAGTATGAAAAAACAACCTAAAAAGGTTTGGGTGTATTCTCCCACGGCCACCAAAACGCAGAAAAACAATATTTCAAAACAATTTGAATCAGTAATAGAGGAATTGAAAAACAATATTCAACCACTTCCCAATCCTCAAAAATATAATCACTGTGTTGATGTTTTCAGCAAATGGCGAGGAAATTTTTTCTATATCATGCAAAAATTCAAAACTGGGGAAAATGGTATCAAAGATTTCTTTGATATAGGTCTTGCTCGTCTAGAGTTTTATGGTGATAATCGTTTTAACCTTTCTTACTTCAGACATACTGGAAAATGGGAACCGCTTTTCATGTATGATGACATCTCTTTTGAAGAAGCCCAAAAAGCAATACTTGAAGATCCAATGTTTCAAGTCTTTTAGAATATGCTGTTGTATTTCTACAACGGTTGGTATATGCGTAGTGCGGCCGTTTAGGGAGCATTGTCGCATATACATTGTTGTAAAGCAGTTATCTTTTAATTAACTTGTAGGTTGTCTGATTGGTATTGTTTAGGATG
>JAHDIP010000160.1:0-4675 GCA_020630735.1 Saprospiraceae bacterium
TTTTAACTACAAATGAATCGTTTTTTCTATACGATTTTTTTGTTCTAATCTAGTCGTATTACTTTTTTAGTTATTGACCCTTTATTACTAATAAAAGTTAGATAGTAAACACCATTAGTTATAGGTAATTCTATACCTTCTCCATTTTTGATATTATGTATAACTCTAAGAAGCTGACCAGTAGAAGAATGGATTTCAACTAAATCAATAAACGCAGTTTTATCGAAGTCAACATAAATAATATCGGTAGCTGGATTAGGTCTAATTTTAATAGCCGTAGCAATTAAGTGATCTATAGATGTATCTAAACAATTGACTGGGGCAACAACTGTTGTACTAGTACAATTAGCAAAGTCATTATCTGTTACTTCAATGGTATAGCTCGTCAAAGCATCTCCGTCGAAAGGACCCATTTGAACAGTTTCAGCATAGCCAAACGTACCAAAGCTTTCACCATTTACTAAAACGCTAAATCCATTTTCTCCAATAGCTTCCGATTCCGTTTCGATATTGATATAAAATTGACCAGCACTATCACAGTCACCTAAGCTAGTGACCACATCTAAAATTTCGCAAGCTTCTACATAGAATGGTGCGATAGTATCAGTCGCAATAACAACTGCGCTTTGATCAGCATTATCATACATAGTTCTAAAGGTTTCTATTTCTGGGGTGCTTTCATCAAACATTTCTTGCATCCATTTAGGAGGTAATGACTGATACAAGACTCTAGCCGAAACACTTACATTCCCATTATACTCATTAAGAGGAATATGGTAGTAAACAATATCTTTTGCTGAGCCTTGTTCCCCATTTTCTTTATTGAAGTTTTCATCGAATAAAGCATTACCAACTATCAAGGTTGTATCGTACACTTCGTGTAAAGTCGAAAATCCAACAGGTGGCAAACGGTTATCTTTGAGTGCAACAGCTGATCGCTCTAATACAGTCGTCAAATCATTATTAACATCACCCAACACCAATTCATATATCTGTACTTGATCTTCACTTGTAATGACTTCCCAATGTTCTTCAAAATAATCGTCTTGACCATTTACTTCGTAATTTTGATCCAATACGCCAGATTGGAAAAGCGTATCTCCATTTTCGGTCAAGACTATAAATTCGATAAATGCTCGGCGACTAGGGTAGCCAGATGGAAATTTGTGACCAGCTTTATTAAAAAGCTCTACGGCAAAGTAAGCAGAGTCAACATCCAAGTCCAATAATTCTACCGACATATCCATCGTTTGCTCCTGCAACATTCGAAGTGTGGTATTGATAGTAGTATCAAAATTTGCTTCGCTTGCTTGTATACCTAATGCTTCACGATTTTCCTTCATTAGCTTGAGCATAAAGGTATTAGCACCTACTAATTCATGTAAACCAAAAGGGCTACGATCATTCAAAAACTGGTAGTTAGAAGAAATAATAATATCATCTAAAATTTGAGGCATATGGCATCCCTGACAGGTAACATTATCAGTATTGTATGTCGAGTTCAACCATTCATGATAGGTGGCTTGTTCCACAAAAGTATCGCCCGTATAGTTCCCATCTAAATCTACCGTTTCGGTAATCAAAGTATGGCAAGAGGCGCATAGACCTGCATCGCCAATATGCTCCGAGAAAAAAGGCAAGAAGCCCGTATTGATCGTCATAGGTGAAGCAAAAGGAACAGGATAGGGACCATAAATTGTCTTAGTCGTATCGAAATTAATTTCACCAGAAAAGAGTTCGCCATTTTGATCTGCACTAATCATATGACAAGCACCACAGGAAACTCCATCTAGTCCGATCGTATCTTGCAATAAGTCATCCATCGTATAATGCTCATGTCCTCTCAAGATCGCTTGATAGTGCCCCATTGGTGCGTGGCATGACGTACACTTGGTTTGTAAGTCTTCGCTATGGCTAGGATTGACCAAGACTTCGTGGCTGACTTTCGCACGCCAAAAAGGGTCTTTAGCAGAATTAGCCATCATGGTTGCTTCCCAATCATCGTAAACGTTCACATCATTACCTTGAGCATCTACGCTTGCTAAGCCAAGAGAATCGTAACTATGGCAACCAAAACAAGTAGCTGAAGTAGGAAAAATATTGATGGTGTCGATTACAAGCATATTATGTGCTTTGAAGTAATCCAGTTCTTCTGCACTGTGAAATTCATTATCAGTATTTCCAATAGGGATTAAAGCTAAAGCTAAGATAGCTCCTGCTAACACACTGGAAATCAATATTATTTTAATATTTGTATTCATACTTTTATTGTATAGTTGATAGGCAATCAAAATTCCTTAAATAAAATGGGAATAACAAGAAAAGCATTGCCTATTTTAGTCTTTGCCTTCTAATTGTCAGATATAAGTCAGGTAACAAATTTTATTAGTTTATTTTTGTGGAAATGTGTTGCTTTCGATTCTATAATTTTATTACACTCCTCCTTATGAAAAAATTACATGCTTTGTTATTCTTTGTTTTTGTATTAAATTTTTCACTAACAGCCCAAAGTCCTTTTGGAACAGGTCAAATTACTAATCAAAACATAGGTCAATTAGAAGATGCTAGTGTGCTTACTGCTTCTCAGTCTGGTTTTGGCTTTTTCGGTTATTTTCCAGATGCACAACAGTTGCTAGCAGATTATACTTTTGATATTTATGTGCCAGATGCTTATGATGGAACAGAAGCTTATGGCTTAGTTGTTTTTATCAATTCTGGTGATAATGGTGGATTTAAAAATCAGTGGTTGCCAGTATTAGATGATAAAAAATTAATTTGGGTTGCGGGAGATCAAATAGGCAATACGATTTTTATCAATATTCGGATGGGTGTAGGCATGGCATCGGCTTTGCGCATGCAAGAATTATTCAACATTGATCCAGCGCGTATTTATACCTCTGGTAATTCTGGTGGTGCTCGAATGGCACACAACCTTGCCTTTATTTATCCCGAAACATTTAATGGTGCAATGCCTTCTTGTGGAGGTAGCTATATTCGTCAAGTCGATCAAGATTATGAAACTCAAGAACCAGACGGTCATTATGAAGCAATTTTAGATTACCCAACTGATTATTTGGATTACGTTTTACCTTTTGATCAGCGATTTGCAAACATGACCTCGTACAATGATTTTAGAGAAGGAGACATCATGAATATTTATCATAATGGTTCTGAAGTAGATGGCTTGAAAGGTAAGTTTTTAGAAACATCTGGTAACCATTGTGCTACAACTACAGCACACTTTCTTGATGCAGTCAATTTTGTAGAACATCCTTTTTTAGAAGTCATTCAAGAAGAGTTTGATGGGATGACAACTATTCCTTTTGAGATGATGAATGCAACATTAACGAATAGTTCGAATCTACAGATGGGGCATCATATAGAAACGATAGCCCAAGCCAAATCTACCGATTTGTTTTTATGGGATGATCCGAAAGGGGCTATTTTGGAAACGTCTGTTCAGCTTAATTCTAATGATTTTAATAATAATACCTCTTTTCATTTAGGTATGTGGTCGATGAATGAACCATTTTATTATTGTGGGTTTATTGGTAACGAACTACAAGAAAACTTGCCAAGTATTTTACTAAGTATTGATTTTATAAATGAACAACCAACACTAACTGTACGAGTAGAAAATCCGAACCAAGCCGATACAGAAGTACTCTTTACGTCAAGCTTTTCTGATTGGAATGTGAACGAAGCATTGGCGATAAAGTATCATCTTTGGGATGAAGAATTGCGAATAGAGTTGGGAGCGCATCTTGATACACCTCTTGAAATCGAAACTGGCGTTATCTTATTAGACGATATGCGTTCAATTCGTATTCGTTGGAATGATATAAATTCAGATTTTTGGGGAAGTACTGCATGGTCAGATGGTGCTTTTCTAACATTAAATTCTGAAAAAAATGATGCTACTCAGCCTGCTGCTGCCTTGCTTATTGATAGAGTAGAACTTAGTACAGCAGATATTGCAGTCACTACTGAAATCCCAAATTCTTCAAGTACCACATCTGTTGATATTTGTATGGAAGAAAGCATTGAGTTTAATGGACAAGTAATAACAGAAACAGGTGTATATATAGCTACCTTACTTAATGCTTTAGGTTGTGATAGTTTAGTTAGCATAGATGTAACCGTTTTTGACTTACCTTCTGTGACGATTTCAGAATCGAATAGCACTCTTTCGTCCGATATGAATTTTGCTAGTTATCAATGGTATTTTAATGGTACTGCTCTAATTGGTGCAACAAGTAATACATTAATGGCAACTGAAGAAGGGGAATATTATTTGGAAGTTACAAACGAAATGGGTTGTTCGAATTTTTCGAATACAATTGATGTCTCTCTTACGTCTATTGCTAACTTAGAGAGCTATGGAATCACTATTTATCCTAATCCATTTTCTGATCATTTAATGATTGAATCAGAAGATATTGTTTTTGAAGCTACTTTATTTGATGTATTAGGAAAGCAAGTAATGGCAGATTTAAGCTCTGTTAATGATTTTTCTTATTTAGAACGGGGTATTTATTTTTTACAATTGCAAGTAGAAGGAAATAATTTGATGGTTAAAATTTGCAAAGAGTAGAATAGCTACTGTTTATATTATTGGAGATACTCATAGGGTCACCTTGAGAGTGAACCTATGAGGCTGCTTCGATGATCTAAA
>JAHDIP010000160.1:4775-14069 GCA_020630735.1 Saprospiraceae bacterium
GATTGGGTTTAGCCATTTAATCGTCTCTGGTATCTAAAGCAGAGACATGAATGTTTCATATAGAATTTTAAAGGAAAAAATTGTATATTAGACCTTATTAAATACACAATTTATGGAAGCATATGCACAAGTACTAAGTATTGCCATTCCGTTTTTTACCTTACTCATTGTCATAGAAGAAATAGTGGCAAGAATAAAAGGTGTTGAGGTCAATCGTTTGATGGATACCATTTCGAGTTTAAGTTCTGGCTTGACGAATACGCTTAAGGAAATTATGGGCTTGACAGTGGTCGTTGTAAGTTATAAATGGATGGCAAGTAATCTAGCTGTTTTTGAAATTCAATCATCGGTGTGGATGTATATTTTGGCATTTATCGGGTTAGATTTTGCGGGCTATTGGTCGCATCGTTTTAGTCATGTGATTAATGTTTTTTGGAATCGACACATTGTACACCACAGCAGCGAAGAGTTTAACTTATCTTGTGCTTTGCGTCAATCTATCTCTGAATTTGTAGCGATCTTTTTTTTCTTATATATCCCAATGGCTATTATAGGCATTCCTGCAAAGGTCGTGATGATTGTTGCTCCTATTCATTTGTTTGCACAGTTTTGGTATCATACTCGGTTGATCAAACGAATGGGGTTTTTGGAACACATCATTGTAACACCTTCGCATCATCGAGTGCATCATGCGATAAATGATGAATATTTGGATAAAAATTTTGCTCAGATTTTTATTGTATGGGACAAATGGTTTGGAACGTTTCAAGAAGAACTGGAAGACGTACCTGCTGTCTATGGAACGAAAAAACCTGCGGCGACTTGGAATCCCATTGTTATCAATTTTCAACATATTTGGATGTTGGCTAAAGATGCTTGGCGCACTCAAAACTGGTGGGATAAAATCCGAATTTGGTTTATGCCGACTGGATGGCGACCTGCTGATGTACAGCTAAAATATCCAATTAGCATTATTACTAATCCATACGAGCAAGAAAAATATGAATCGCCAGCCTCAGGATTTTTGAAAGCTTGGTCTGCTATTCAGCTAGTTATTCATAATTTATTGATTTACTATGCGCTTGTGCATATTGCTGATTTTCAGTATGTCGATATTTTTCTTTATGCTGTCTTTTTGATGGTCTCTGTTTTCTCCTATACTACCTTGATGGATTTAAATCGATTGGCCTTGCCAGTAGAATTAATAAAATTACTTTTTGGTATTTATCTGATTTACCGAATGGGCGGATGGTATATGATGGATAATTATTTCGGAGGCGCTACAGTAATGATGCTCGTTTATTTTGGCTTGTCAATGTTGCTGACCTTCTATTTCTCTTATTTTGAACGCAGTCAAAAATTAGTTTCAGCATAAAAACTTTAGAATAAATTTTCAGAAATTACGTTAGAGAATTATTAGCTTTGGAACTAAAACAACGCAACTGTTGAATAAACGATCTTTACCTTTTTATATCATTTCTTTTGTTTTGATGATATTGCCTTTGGTGGCGATGAGATCGACCTTGCTTGATGGTGTCTCGATACCTAGAGCATTTCTAGTTTTGCTTGGGATGCTATTTGTTCAATTGTTTTTTGTGTTTAGTAAAGAAAAAATAAACACAAGGCTTTTTACAAGTGGAATTAGTCTAGCCTTATGCTCCTATCTTATACTTCATTTTATTTCTCTTTTTCAAGTCGTAAATATAGCCGAGGGAATTTGGCAATGTGTGAAAGTAATGTTGTTTGTACAGTGCTTTTTCTTAGTATTTTGGATTATCGAACGAGATAGGTCTTCTTTAATAGACTTTGTAAAAGTGATGAGTTGTGCAGCTTTACTGATTATTGTTTCTGGTCTGAATGAAACGATACAGCTTTGGAATACGCTAGGTGATAATAAAGCCTTATACTTAATCAATAGCACGGCTGAACATAAAAATTTAATGGCTTCTATTCTTTTTTTAGCCCTGCCTTTTTTCGGAATGTTATTTTTAGAAAAAAAGAAATATTGGAAAGCTATTGCTGTTCTTGGCATTTTAGCCAGCCTTATTCTCATTGTCATTGTACAGAGTAGAGCGGTGTGGGTAGCGTTGATCATAAGCGGTAATTTTTTGTTATTTGCCACTTTGATAAACGCTTCTAGAGAGACAAGAAAAGGCTTGTTTAAAATGGTAGGTGGAATATTTATTATTTGTTTGTTGGCGGCTTTAGTTGGAGGATATATGATTGAGCAACAGGATAATCATCAAAATAAAATTAGAGATCGCATTAGTGCCATGTACAATTTCAAGGATGTTAAAAACGAACATACGGAAACGATCAATGAACGCCTGGCGTTATGGAAAAACTCTATTGAACTTTTTAAAGATCATCCGATTAGTGGAGTAGGAGCGGGGAATTGGCGTTTTCATTTTCCTGTTTACGGAATGCGAGGTTTGCGGTCAGAGCAAGGTGCTATTAATTTTCAGCGTCCGCATAATGAGTATTTAGGGGCATTGACAGAATTAGGTGTTTTGGGATTAGTCTCTTTTTTGGCTATTTTCATTTTGGGCATTTATTATGCAATCCACGTATGGCGAAAGGAAACTGATCGAGAAAAAGCTCGAATAGCTTTATTGGCTGGAGCGGGAATATTAGGATTTATGGTCATTGCCTTTTTTGACTTTCCGAGTGAACGAATACTGCATCTGTGTTCATTGGCTGTGCTTTTGGCAATTGTCGCTGCATTATATGTTCAAACTGACGAGAAGCATGATACTATTGCCAGCCCATTTCTGATGCCTTCTATCTTATTGACGTTGTGTTGTTTATTTGTTAGCTTTCAGCGTTTTCAATCGGAGCGATTTTGCAAAAATGGGCTAGAGGCGAGGAGGGTGAATAATTATAATATGGTAATAAAGCAACTGAAACGTGCGAACACGTTTTGGTATAGTGTTGACCCAATGGCAACGCCCTTGACTTGGTATGTGGGCGAGGCACAATATTTGATAAAAAAGGAAAAAGAAGCTTTAGCAAATTTTGAAGCTTCAGCCACTATTCATCCTAACCATATCCATGTTTTAAACAATTTAGGCAGTACTTATTTTAAATTAGGAAAAGAAAAGGAAGCCTATGCTAGTTTTGAAAAGGCATTAAAAATAGCACCACAGTTTTTGAATGCGAATTTGAATTTATGTGCCTATTATGCAAAGCAAAATAATCTTGAAAAAGCAATGCATCATTTAGACCAAGCAATGCCTGATTCGACAAATCATCGTTATACACTCTTTTTAAATGAATTGACTGGATTTTATTTGACAAAATTACAAGCAGCAGAGTCTAATGAACCTTTAAATAAGGTTTTCGAGAGTATGCGTGGAAATATAGACTGGTTGGCTAAAATGCACTATAAAGCAAAGTCCGAAAATATGAGCTTACAACAACGCATTGCGGATGATGCACTTTATATGCTTAAGTCTACTAGGCAGATGGATGAAACTCAATATCAAATCTTTAGAATGAAGTATGGATTGCAATAAAAGCTTCGGGTTTGTTTTGTTATTAGTAAAAACTGTTAAAAATTAAAAATATATTGCTTTCCGACCAACGGTAGAAGGCATTTGTTACGTCTTCTATAATATAGAAGCTTGTTAACAAACACTTATTGTACACAGAGTACTTTACTAACCTTTTGAAAAAATATTATTGACTATGAAAAAAATTATTTTACTTACGCTAGTAAGTTTTTGTTTTATCACCTTTTCATTTGGGCAACAATTGGAGTCCATTACGCCTAATTCTACTTTGCTAGGGAGTTGTTCAAGCAATCTTGAAATAGAAATTTCTGCAACAGGAACAAACTTTACTCAAGCATCTTGGCTAGAAATGTGGTTTGAAACAAATAATGGCAGCGATACCTATGCAAATCTTAATGCATTGAATGATGAACTTGCCTCAGGCTTTGTAAGCATGGAAAATTTTTCTACTTGCGGAGATTTTGATGTCGTAGTCTACACAGCTAATGAAGGTACCTTAACATTACCTAATGCTTTTAATATCCCTTGTCCTGAATTAGATTACATTACACCAAATGAAGCCAATCTTGGCGAATTTTTAACAGTAGAAATTGGAATGAATAATGTCAATTTTTCTTCTGGATCTCAAATGACGCAAATATGGCTTAGTCAAGGATCTAATGTTGTTAATTTGGGCTATGATGTGCAAAGTGAAAACTATGTGTTAGCAGATGCAGTCGTTCCTACTGATATAGAATGTGGAAATTATAATTTGACATTTGGATGTGCAGGGATTTTTGGTTCCTCTTCATTGTTCGAAGTAACTGATGCTTTTGAGATCACTTGTGATGCTACTTTAGGTGGTAATGTTTATTTTGATGAAAATGGCAATGGTATCCAAGATGGAAATGAAGGAGGAATGGAAAATGCAACAGTAATTATTCAACCTGGCGACATTCAAGTTTCTACAGATGAAGCAGGTAATTATAACCTTCCTTTGGGTGAAGGTACTTATCAGATCACGGTACAAGCACCAACTTATTACGAGCAATCGTCTTTACCTACAATGTATGAAGTTACTATACTAGAAGGTGAAAATACATTGGATAATAATTTTGGCTTAAGTGCGCCTCAGCCTATTACTGATGTTGAGGTGGTCTTAACAGGTAGTACGCCGATTTCTGGGTTTACTTCTAACTATTGGATTACGTACAAAAACTTAGGTACAACGACTGTTAATGGTACTATAAGTTTAGAGTTAGATCCTGCAATGTTTTTCGATTACAGCGAAGTGCCTCCTACAACAAATACACTTAATACCTTAACTTGGGACTATACCGACTTAGCTCCATTCGAAGAGCGTACTATCAATTTTTATTGCACAATAGATGTATTGCCTCCAGGTAATTTTCTAAGTTCAGTAGCTGAAATTACTCCTTTTGATAACGATGTTGATCAAACGAATAATGAGTCTGTCATAAACGAAGAAATTCTTACTTCATATGACCCTAATGATAAGGCGGTAACACCTGCAGGTGTTCAAGACGAACATTATACATTGATAGCTGATGCAGAATTAGAATACAAAATACGTTTCCAAAATACAGGAACCTATCCTGCTCAAAATGTTATCATTGAAGATACACTTTCGTCGTTTCTTGATCCTGCTACATTCCATTTAGTCGCTGCGAGCCATGCAGTGGAATATGCAATAAGAGGAAATGCGGTAGAGTTTATTTTCAGTAATATTCAATTACCTGATAGTACGGCCAATGAACCAGAGAGTCATGGTTTTGTGAAATTCTCTATTCGTCCGTTTGCTGATATTTCGGATAATACAGTTATCAATAATACGGCATTTATCTATTTTGATTTCAATCCTGCTGTCGAAACGAATACCGTTACTAATACGATGGTAAATGTAATTCCTGTAAGTACAACTAATCCAAGTCTGAATAAAGCAGCAGTAAAAGTATACCCAAATCCTGCTCAAGACTTTGCAGTCTTTGAAGTATTAGATGCCAGCTATAAGGATAATTTACGATTCAAATTGTATGATGCCCTAGGTCGAATTGTTCAAGATAAAAATGTTGATCCTACTTTTACGGTCAGTAGAGAGGCATTTAATAGTGGTGTGTATTTCTACCAAATCGCCTCTAATGGGGAAACGATCAATACAGGTAGATTAGTTTTTGATTAATCTAGCAATTGAAGGGATAAGAAAACCCTAAACGTAAAAAAAATGACCTTCACGAATTTCGTGAAGGTCATTTTTTTGTTTGAGGACTTTAGCAGTTACTAGGGAATGCATTACGGAGACCAAAATGGTTTTCGGATTGCAAAACGATTAAAACTATTGTTCATCTCTGAAATAGATAATCATAGCCTGTAATTTACGATGTCTAGTAAGATGCGGTGCTAATTCGAATAATATCGGATACATTTTGTAGTTATCAAGTAAGGCTTCTTCTAAAAGGCTATACGCTTCATCTAAGTTTTGATGCGTTAAAAAAAGTGCTGCTGCTTTACAGAACAGTAATTCAGTACCAGAAGCTTCTTTTTCAGCAGAATTAAGTAAGAAGATCGCTTCATTAATTTTGCCACGTTTAATAAGGAAGCAAGCATACTGATACCAGTATTGGCTTTCGTGTGGAGCCAGTTCTATTACCTTATTGAAAAGCATAGGAATTTTACGATAGATACCTAACTTATAATAAGCATTAGCTAATGCCGAAAGATAATCTTCTCGTTGATCTTCAAGCTCGATTGCTTTTTTATAAAAATGTACTGCACTACCTATTTGACCTTCATTGGCAAAACATTGTCCTACAAAAAATAAGGCTTCATCATTTTGAGGATCAATATTGACTGCTCGTAAAAGATAAATTTTAGCCTTGCTATATTCGCAAAGAACAAGATAACATTCTCCAATTTTTTGTAGAATATCGGGGTCAGCTACACGATGTTCTGTTAACTCCAAATAGCACTGTAATGCTTTGTTATAATCTTGAATAGTCATACAAACTTCAGCACAATCTCTGTAAGCGAAGTCGAAGTTTTCATCTATCAAAAATGCATATTCGAATGCTTCAATTGCTTTTTGATAATCATGTTGGAAGTAATACGCATGACCCAAGTTAAACCAAGCCCAACTAGAGTAGGGGTCTATCTCAATAATTTCTTTGTGAAAGTTTAAACTCTTTTCGTGGCGGCGGTTACATTCTACATTAAACCATATGCGTTCGAGTGCTTTCTGATTTCTTGTGTTTTTCAGTATAGATTCTTGAAGGGTATAAAAAGCTCGCTCATACATTTTTTGTTTTTCAAAAATGCAAGCTTCAAGCAAAAGGATATCGCTAAGCTCTTTTTCGTTATTGCATAAAGTAACTTTGCATTGATCTAAAATATTCAATGCTTCTTCCAATTCATCCAACAAGGTCAATGCTCTAGCATATAACAATTCTGTGACTAGGTTTTTGCTACCTAAAGCCCTAGATTGTTCTAAACATTCGATTGCATCTTCTGGACAATTAATTGACAGTAATAGTCGTGCTTTGCTGATATGTAATTCAGCGACGAACTCGTGGAGGGACAAAGCGTGGTCTACCACATCTAAAGCTTTGTCTGTTGAGCCTTCTTTTTCGTAGTGATGTATCAATTCTAAAAATCCCGTTTTCTCAATGAAAAATACCGTTCCCTTTTGTGACATCACCTCATACTTAAATATCAGCTCATTTAAGTCATGTGTTTCTTTCAGACGTTGCGGTCTCATAAGTGTTTACATAGTGTTTTAATGATTCCTTAATAGTGTTTCTATCTCAATATTACAAAAAATATAGGCTATGTCAAGTAATAATTCTTTTAATTATAAAGTATTTTTTTTAAAATATGAATGAATTAAATAGCTGGTTAATAGTTTAAAATGAAAATGTAAAAAACAAATTTGAAAAATAAAATTTTGTATTCAGAATAATTGCAATAAACAACATATATAAATAAAATCAAACTGAATGAAAGATTTATTTTTATAAATTTTTAGGTTAAAAAAATGAGACGAATATAAAAATAGTGTAATATGTGTCGAATCTGTGACATAAAAAATGGCGTTTTTTAGCTTTCTGGAATTTGTTTTTTCAGATCTCTATTGACAGCGATACTCGCATTTAGTTCGAAGCCGACCAAAATGATGAACGAGTTGATCTGTATCCACAGCATCGAAACGATAATGGTACCAATTGATCCATATAGTTTGTTGTAAACGCTAAAATTGTCAACATAAAAGGAAAAAATAAGAGAAGAGAGGATGATTAATAGAGTGGCTAAGGTTGCTCCTGGCGAGAAAAATTCGAATCGTCTAATTGTAGCAGCACCATAACGGTATAAGGCACTTATCCCAAAATAGATGATGAAGAAACTAACAAACCATCGAAGAAGATAAAGGCTAATTGAAGTAAAACTGTCTGCATTGATGTAGTCCAATAAAAAACCTATCAAGTTGTTTCCTAGAACGATGAGTACAACAGACACAATTAATAAAAAGCCAATTAGAAAAGTAAGTGCTATCGCTAGTAACCTTCTTTGCAAACCTGTACGACGTACAAAAGTAGACGTATGCGATTTTTGGAATCCTCGCATCATAGTCATCATGCCATTGGATGAGAAAAAGATGGCTAAGAAAAAACCAAAAGATAGTAAGCCAAACCGAGGCTTTGTTGTTACACTTTCTATAAAGGTGATTAGTTGGTCTTCCATATTATCTGGTAACACATCTCGCATTTGGCTTGTAACTGTTTCATTGAAATTATAGTTGCCATCGGGTAGATACGATAAGAGTGTCTCTGGTAAAATATAAGGCAAAACAAGAGGAATTAATGTAAAGAGCATTATGATAGTAGGAAATAAGGACAAAAAGAAACTGAAAGCCATAGAGTTGGCCCTTGTTGTAATATTATCTCTTTGTAGCTCATTGCGGATAAAGAGAATAACATCATACCAAGGCACCCTCGAAAAACCTGGAAAAGAATTCACCTTTGACCAATCTATCAGTGTTTTGATAAGAGGCAAATTACCTATAAAGGCATTGATTTCTTTTTGCGTCGGAATTTTAGGCATTAATTAAAACTACAATATTCTTTTTAGATATGATAATTCTTCTAGAAAAAGGCTTGCAATTTTTCGACCAAATACTCTGGAGCTGCAATACTCTTTTTAGTTTTAGCATCCAAGAAACCCAATTTTACGGCTCCTCCATTGACTAGCTTTCCTTGTTCATTAAATATTTCTGTATGAAAGGTCATAAACTTTTCAGGCAAATGTCGGAGTGTCGAACGAATGGTTAGTAAGTCATCATAATGCGCTGGTCGTACATAACGCATGTTCATCGAAAGTACAGGCATCCATATGTGGTGTTCGACTTCCATTTGCTTATATGTAAAGCCCAAAGAGCGGATTAACTCACTTCGACCTATTTCATGGTAAGCTGGATAATTGCCATAATATAAAAATCCCATTTGATCGGTTTCGCCATATCTTACTCGTTTTTGGGTTTCGTGACTATACATAGTTAGGCTATTTTTGCTCAAACATAGTAAATAAGCAGATGCTTAAAAAATATGTTTACAGAAACTTAAAGAATAAAGCCTTTATCAGTATTCAGTTATCGGATCATCATTGGTTGCTATGGTTTGATTTTCAGTAGCTTTAGTTTGCCTTAATGATGAAAAATTTAACTGCCTTTAAACTCTACGGTTTCTTTTGACCAAGTACTAAAAAAGGCTTTGGAGCATTGCTCCAAAGCCTTTTT
>JAHDIP010000161.1 GCA_020630735.1 Saprospiraceae bacterium
AATAAAAAAGCCATATGCTTCAGAAGCATATGGCTTTTTTGATCTCGTTTAGCTATTTAATTACTTAGTGGTGCTAATGCATTCACGTTATTTAGGTGTAAATCCATTTGTGGGAATGGAATACTAACATTTGCTTTATCAAATTCTTTTTTGACATTTTCGTGCATAAAGAAATACACGTCCCAGTAGTGTTCACTTTTGCACCAAGGACGAACGGTGAAATTAACAGAACTGTCTGCTAATTCTGCCACAAAAACGTCCATTGGTTTTTCATTCATTACTTGAGGACATCTAGCTGCCACATCTTTTATAATTTGGCGTGCTTTATCGATATCGTCTGTATAACCAATACCCATCGTCATATCTACCCTTATTTCTCCTTGGCCAGAAATATTCATAATAGGACCACTAGTTACAATAGCATTGGGTAAAATAATTTTCTTATTATCTGGCGTAAGTAATAAGGTGTTGAAAATCTGAATTTCTTCAACTACGCCAGTATGTCCTTGCATCTCTACCAAATCGCCAACTTTATATGGCTTGAATAAAAGAATCATTACTCCACTAGCAAAATTACCTAAGCTACCTTGTAAAGCCATACCTACTGCAAAAGCCATTGCACCTAATACTGCTACAAAGGAGGTTGTCTCTACACCAAACATGCCAGCAACACTAAGAATCAACATTAGTTTCATTCCGATATTGAGCAGCGATAATAAGAATGGACGCATTGTCTCATCTACATTATTTTTTTTCATTATATTACCAACTATATTGGTAATCCAACCAATAACCCAAAAACCGATGATGAGCGTTAATACCGCCATTAATACTGTTGGCGCATATTCTATCGCCATTGATGTGATTTTTTCCATTGTTTTTTTATATTTTATTAAATACTATACATTCAAGACGTATAAATAACTCAAAAGGATACATTATTAATATAATTTATTTGTTAAACTTTAACATTGAAAAGAAATAAACATAAATACCTCAGTAAAGAGGAAGCATTATCCAAATTACAACGCTATTGTGCCTACCAGGAACGATGCCACCAAGAAGTACGCACCAAATTGCTCGATTTAGGCATCTATGGAGATATACTAGAGGAAATTATCACAGAATTAATTATTGATAATTTTTTGAATGAAGAACGTTTCGCAAAATCTTATGCTAGAGGAAAGTTTGTGTTTAAAAAATGGGGGCGTATCAAAATTAAACAGGAATTAAAATTACGTAAACTTTCTGCTTATTGTATCAAAAAAGGCATGCAAGAAATAGAAGACGATGATTATCAAAAAACGATTGAAGAATTATTGAAAAAAAAAGATAAATATGAACGTGAAACAGATCCTTATAAACGTAGAAATAAATTAGCTCGTTATCTTATCCAAAAGGGATACGAATCTGCCCTAATTTGGAAAACAATAAAACAACTGGAATTGTAAAAACACCCTGCCTCAACAATAAAGTCACTATTTCTACACACTTTTTACGTTATATTTCTTTTCAGAAACCTGATTTTATTTTTTTTATCGGTTCACAACAATTGACAAAAAACTGTATATTTAGATACTGATTACTCATAAAACATTTCAATTATGGCACGTAAAAAAATTAAACTCTCCGATCTTAAGATCAAAAGCTTTGCTGTTGATCAAGACGAACAAAAAGAAATCAAAGGCGGTTACCTTAACTACACTCAAATTAAAAATGCTGTACCAGGAAAAGATTTTACTGGTGTTGATGTTCGTGGTTTCGATGATATAGAGTGTGGCGATAGATTCTAACTCAACAGTACCAAAAAAATCTACATTCTTTTAAACACAAACAAGGATTGTTCTTTAGAGAACAATCCTTGTTTGTGTTTGGGAATATTTTATTCTCCCTCCGTATTCATTACAGATGTTATCTCGACCGTTTTCTTTTCACAACGTCTCCAAAATTTTCTCCTAAAATCTTACTATCCATCCATGCAATAAAATCAAAGTATTGATGAATGACATTTTCAGCTGGATTTTTTGACAACTCAAGAAAATCTTCTTTCAATTTTACAATATTCTCTTTTATTTCTTTTCGGCTTAATATTTCGTTAGTCGATACACGAATAAACTTGATTATCTTTTTTTCAGATTCAAATACCCTATTTTGCTTCGTAAGAAAACGACTGGCTGCTCGATGCAAAGATTCCAATAATTGAGAATTTCCTAATTCATAATGAATAATTAGGTTCAAAATTCGAGACAAACTTTGTAGATCTTGGCGATCAATACTTTTCAAGCTAAGCCAATCATTGAGATACACCAAAGCCTTGTCATAATCGCCGATTCCGAAATAAATATAAAAATAACTATAGTAAAAAGTATTCGTCTCAAAAAAGCGTTGATCATACCTTTTTTGATCTTTTTGTAACCGTTCTAGCACAACCACTCCTTCTTCGAAATCTCCCAGTTTAATGCATAAATTTAGCTTATTTTGGTAGTATTGACGGAATTTCTTTAGCTCATCGTCTACTGTGTTTGATTTAATTTTCATCAACTTTTCGAGGTATTCATTTACTTCCTCATATTTTTCCAAAATCCCAGCACTTAAACAGAGGTTACTTAAAACAGAGATATATTCAGAAACATCTTCCTTCAAAAATATAGGTCGCTCCTCCATCAGTCCCATTATTTTTTTACTCGACTTATAAAACTCCTGGTAATTTAAAATGGAGTAATAATAGAGCCCATAAATTCGATGGTATAATACCTTGGCCTTAAAAGACTTCGCCTCGCTTAAATCTACTAATAAAGGGTGTTGAATAAACAATTTTAGGTTCGCTACTTTTTTTTCGCTACGCAATAATGCATCTTTCTTTATTTGCACCAAAACATGTAAAAACAGATTGCGATAATCTACTAAATTACCTAACTGTATCAAGTATTTTTTTTCGGCTTGTTTTATTTCTTCCAATTCTTTATTCAGAAAATCGATATTCATTTGAGTATAGGCTATTCTTTTTTTCCATTGCAAAATTTTCAACCCATATTCAAAAGCCTCATAATTATTGGATAACTGAAGTGCCTTTTTGAGCATATCCAGACAATCATCATAATGTCCTCGTTTAAACAATACTCGTACACTCAATAGCATACCTGTCAAACGATAATCGACAGATGTTTTTTCATCAAAACTTTGAAGGCTTTTTAAAATAAGATCATAGAGGTAGGCTTTTAATTCCGAAAACTTTCGACTTCCTATTTCCTCGTTAGCATAAATTAGTTGCCGTAAAGCCTCATCATCATAGATTTTTTGCTGCTCGATAGCATCAAAAAGTTGAACATATTTATTCGTTTTTTTTGCCTGACTTATATACAGTTTGAAATAGCGCTTTTCGGAACCTGAGAGCGATTTGATGAGATTGAATAGCTTAATAGATGGGGTTTTTGGCATGCCTTACTTGTTTATATTTTGGTCTATTGTAGTAAAAACGTTAAAAATTGATAAAACGCCGACTAAAAACACAATTTAAGGATAATATTAGAAACCTGACATATAAAACAAACTAGGATTGTATTTTTTTCGATACGATTGTACATTTACATTATTGTTATGAAAACTATTACAACAGATTAGGGAAACGGAACTTAATAAGTTATCCTAAAAAAATTGACAAATATGTATTATATGTTTTCAAGATTTTAGAAGCTGTTTGAAATTAGTTTTAAGAATTTATTATAGACTATTCGCTGACCAATCAAGGCAGAAAATAGTCATACTAAAACGGAGGTATTATATTCAAACAACTTTTTAACTGGGTAGGTTATTATTTTCCGATTCTCCTAAGCAACGGACAATATAAGTTCGTTACTTAATACACTGTAGTACTTAATCAAAAAGCAATAAAGTTATGAGAGTTATTAAAGCGCCTTCAATAGTAACGGAAATACCTGAACGTTTTTTGCCGCCTATCGTAGTTCAACCTACAACGGAGCGAAATGAAAACCGAAAAATTGCACTACCTACAATGGAAGGTATCCACTTTGAAAAAATAAAAAACATTGTGAGTTTAGAAGCAAGTGGCAACTATACAATTTTGCGCTTTGAAGATAAACACCAATTATTAGTTTGTAAAACACTTCGCAATATGGAAGCTTTGTTAGATGAGCACAAGCAGTTCATACGAATACATCGTTCCTTTACGATCAACTTAAGCAAACTACAAAAATATATAAAAGGTAAAGGTGGTTATGTATTGATGGAAAACGGCGAAACCATCAACGTATCTATCGGAAAAAAACAAGCATTCTTGAATGCCATAAAATTGTACTTTGGATAGTTCAAGTAGTAGGGAATTATCTATTTTGGAAGTAGAAAATCGTTTGATTTTCTACTTTCCTTTTTTACAAAGACTTTAACTGCGCTAATAACCAATCTTTTTCAATCAAAGCTTCTGCTTCTATTTTTAGCTTAAGCGCTTCTTTTTCTGCCTTATCATAAGGATTAACAGAAATTAATTTTTTCGTAAAATTGATAATGTTTAAATAATTTGCCTGATGGTAACCAATTACTTTTTTCCTTCTCAAAAATGTTTTCATACTATCTAAATGTGATTCGAGTTTATCCAATTCATCTAGTTCATAATAGATTTTCAATAAGAGCGTTTTGGCGACAAGTGTAATCAATAAATCGCTGTGTTCGACTCGCTTCAATAAGGTGAGGGCATCTTTAAAATTTTTGCGTTCGTACTCTAGGTGACCAAGTGCATAGCTAAACACACCTTCTTGATATTTTTTTTCTAAGTTCAACTTATAAGTATGAATAAACGATTCGACCCAATCATAATTTCCCATCTTCAATCCGATGGCGACGATATTTCGATAAGTAAAACGAGATAAGATTCCATTGATCAAAAATATTTCTTGCTTTAGCCCTTCTTTATATAAATCTAATACCTCATTCGCAAAATCCTCATTTCCTTCATTAATTTTTTTGATACAAAAATTGATCGCAAGTAAATATAAGTCTCTCATTTCTCCTTTCGGAAACAAACTACTATAATCGACGATTTGCTGTTTAAATTTATAAAAATAATCAACTTCCTCCGCCCGAGTCAAGGAATGGTAGCAATAATAGTAAACGGCAATTGCAGGTATTTCCAAATAGTTTTGTTCTTCAATATACGCAATTACATCCGCCAACAAACCGAACCGATATTCGGTATTATACACTCGCTGATGTGATAACAAAAAACAAGTATGCCGAAGTTTTAAAGCCAAATAAGCTACATCCACTGTATCCGATATTTCCTGCAAGTTCAGTTCCTCCGTTCGTTTACTTATCGACGCAAATTGATATTTTTCTAATTGTAGCAGATAACTTTCGTTATAATATTCTGCATTTCGAGAAGTACCTTTTTTCAATTCTTCTTCTACTTTCCGAATAGTACGATCAAATAGCTTCGTCAAATTTCGCTTCCGATATGCACTTACCAAGCGAATTTGGCTTTTAACATCTTCTTCAAAAAAATCTTCGTATACCAAATAATGTTCAATCAATTTAAATAGATCACTCATCAATAGGCGAACCTTCGTATCTTTATATTGTGCTGCTGGATATAACCGTGTAAACACTTGTTTTTTGGTAGGTATAATTTTCAAATACTGTCTACATTCCACCAAATAATCGAAAAAAGTAACCAGTTCTTTCTGCTGATTAAAGAAGGGAGAACGCACAAATTTTGATAATTGACGCAATTCTCGCTTATTCAAGCTGTTAAAAACAATAATTAACCTACTTTTTTCCATTACTATTTTTTAAAATATATCCTACAAAATATACTTTATAAACCTTAAAAACAAGGAGATACAAACCATATATCAATATTTTTTGCTACATTTTGACTTTAATGTCTTTGTTAAGCCCCCAAAACTCTTGCATTTTTGTTACATAATACTTGTTTAGCCCATTGATCTTAATAAAGTATAAACTATCTAAAACTTTTACCCATGATTCTATACATTACCACATCCCTTATGAATAAGATACAACGACTTTCGATTATGCTACTCTTTATGGTAGCAAGTCTGACGACTAGTGCTCAAGTTGAAGATGTAGTTTTCACTGTAAGTAGTGCAAATGGCACTGACCAAGTTACGCTTGATATACAGGTTGAAAATTTCACTAATATTATTTCAAGTCAGTATACTATTATTTGGAATCCTAGTGTACTCCAATATAATGACCTTAATATAAACGATAACTTAGCATGGGATAATACTCTAGCTAATTTTGGCTTAAACAACACCGACAATGGCACGATTAGTTGGTCTTGGTTCAGTACCGCAGGTATTCCTCTTGATATACAAGATGGAAGTACCCTTTATTCTATTACCTTTGATGTACTTTCTGTCGAACCTACATCTGTAGGCATTGGCGACACTCCTACCACTATAGAAGTGGCAGATGGTAACTTCAACATTATTGGAGTACAAATTAACCCTGGTTTCGTAAACGGATCTGGTGTCAATATCGAAGGAAACATTTACCACGATGCTAACCTTAATTGTACCTTCGATACAGAAAATGGTATTGATAATTTTGTTATCAGACTAGAAGGAGAAAACAATAACTATTATACCACGACAGATGAGGATGGTACTTTTTCTACCACTGTTTTAGAAGGCGATTATAATGTAGTTGTCCAAACACCAGAATTTTGGGAAACTTGTGCCCCAAGTTATCCAATTACTGTCGAACAAGGTACACCGATTAATTTATCTATCCCAACTCAATTCACAGGAGCAATGGTTCAAGGAATCGTCTTTGTTGATGAAGCTGAAGACTGTACATATGATGGCAACGAAGAAGGCTGGGCTGGCGCTAATATCATTTTAGAAAACTCAGAAACCTATTATAGCCTATCCAATAATAATGGCAACTATGCTATTACCGTTGAACCTGGAGATTATGAATTACGTATTATTCCTCCTAGTTATTGGGGCTCTTGCGAAGTGAGTTATCCCGTTAATTTAGGTGTTGGCGAAATACTTAATTTAGATATCCCTATCCAAGTAATCATCGAGTGTCCATTAATGGAAGTAAATTTAGCTACCCCTTTCCTTCGTCGTTGTTTTGATGGTGCTTACTTTTTACAATATTGCAATAATGGTACTACTACAGCTGAAAATGCTTATATCGAACTAGCGATTGATCCCTTTATCAATGTAAACGGTGCAAGTGCAACATATGAAGCATTAGGAGACAATAACTTTGTTTTCCAATTGGGTGATGTACCTCCTGGCACCTGTGAAAGTATCGCTATTGAGATCGAAGTAAGTTGTGATGCAGTACTCGGTCAAAGTCATTGTTCAGAAGCACGTATTTATCCTAATGTTGATTGCTCCGAACCTGACCCTAGTTGGTCTGGTGCTAGCATTGTATTAGATGGAGAATGTGAAGGAGATTCTATTGCCATTAGTATCCAAAACATTGGTACGGGCGATATGACCAATACACTGACCTATATCGTCATCGAAGATAACATTATGTACATGCCTGCCCCCTTTCAATTAGAAAGTGGTGAAGAAGTAATTGTAAAAATGCCTGCTAATGGTTCGACTTATCGTTTAGAAGCAGACCAAGTTCCTGGCCACCCTGGCAACAGTATGCCGTCTGTAGACATAGAAGGTTGTGGCACAAATGGAATGGGAACAATCAGTTTAGGATATGTAGGGCAATATTCACAAGACGAAGCCAATCCTTTTATCTCTATCGACTGTCAAGAAAATATTGGTGCTTATGATCCTAATGATAAAAGAGCATTTCCATTAGGTGTAGGTAACGATAGACTTATAGAAGCCAATACCGATATCGAATATATGATCCGTTTTCAAAACACGGGTACAGATACCGCATTTAATGTAGTTATCTTAGATGAACTCTCTCAATTTATTGATCCGACCTCCGTTCGTGCTGGTGCAAGTAGCCACCCTTATGAATTAAACATTTCAGCTGATGGTGTTTTAGAATTTAGATTTGATAATATTATGCTACCAGATAGCACTGTTGATCAAGCTGGTTCTAACGGTTTTGTACAATTTAAAGTAGCGCAAATTCCAGATAATCTTCCGAATACCCTAATTGAAAATAGCGCTGCGATTTACTTTGATTTTAATGAGCCCGTTATCACAAATACAGTACAACACACCATCGAAAAACCTGAAATAATCACTTATAATGTGGTGACTCTTTGCGCTGGTGACGAATGGAATGGTCAAGTGTACGAAAACAGTGTTTTATTTTTTCAATCATCAGAAACCCCGTATGTCATTAATACTGATTATACAGAAATTCAAGTACTTGAAACTTTTGCTATTAGCGTTGAAATCAACCTTACAGCAGGAGAAGTCTATAACGGTAATGCCTACTACGAAGATACTCAGATCATCGAAGAATATACAGCTGTGAATGGCTGCGATAGTTTAGTTACAGTTACTATCTTAGTCGAAACTACAAATAGCAAATCTACTTTACCTACATCTGTAAGTGTTTTTCCTAATCCATTTGATCAAGTTACGATTGTTCGTATCGAAGGTGAACGCCTTCCGAATACAACCTTCAAATTGTATAATGCTTTAGGCACATTAGTCAGAAGTGATTTATTTAGCGAACAAGAATTCCACTTCCATCGTAATGATTTAGTAAAAGGGATATACATGTACAAAGTAGAATCTGATGGATTAGATATCAGTAGCGGCAAATTAATGATTCGCTAGTACACTAAAAGGAACCATAATTCCCATTTGAACGTATTCTTAAATACGTATTTACGATCACCTCAAGTTTCCCCCTTGAGGTGACTCTTTTTATGTTGATGATCTTTTTTTAGCAAAAAACTAAAGCCAACTCCCATGATTTTATCTCACACTATAGGCCTAGTCAAAAGAATACAACGACTTTGTTTTGTGTTACTGTTGATGATTACAACACTTACAGTTAATGCACAAGACGATCTCATATTCACCATTACTGATGCAAATGGTAATGATCAAGTTACCCTTGATATTCAAGTAGAAAACTTTACCAATATTTTTATCTTCGAGTTTAGCATCAATTGGGATCCATCTGTTTTAGAATTTATCAATACTTCTTCATATAATCTAAATGGCCTAGCCTCCTTTTCATTTGGAACGCCTAGCTTCCCTAATGTGAATGAAGGAGAACTTACAGCATCATGGGCTGATCCTGCATTAGGAACTAATGGTGAATCATTATCCGATGGAACTAGTATTTTTTCTATTACATTCAATGTCTTATCTCCATCTTCTACAACTGTATTCTTTTCGGATACCCCGACAACTATCGGTGTAGTAGATATAAATGGTCAGGCAGTAAATGTACAAACCAACTCTGGTATAGTAAATGGTGATGGTCTTGATATCGAAGGAAATATATACCACGATACTAATTTCAATTGTGCTTTCGATGCAGAAAATGGTATTGAGGATTTTATTATTAGATTAGAAGGAGAAAACGATAATTTTTATACCACTACTGATATAAATGGAAACTTCGATGCAACTGTTTTAGAAGGCAACTATAACGTGTTTGTACAAACACCGAATTTCTGGGAAACTTGTGATCCTAGTTATCCCATTACAGTTGAGCAAAGTACGCCTATTGATTTATCTATTCCTATTCAGTTTACAGGAATACCCCCAACAGATGATGTCATTATTTCCGTTTCGAATGCTAATGGCAATCAAGATATTGTAGTCGATATAATTGTAGAAAATTTTACAGATATAATAGGTGCGCAATTTTCTGTAGCTTGGGATTCTACGATTTTACAATTCGATACTTTAATTAATGTTAATCAAGACTTACCTTTCATTTCTCCTATAAGTAGTTTTAACCTCGTAGGTCAAAACCTTAATTTTTTATGGTTCGACCAAAATGTTTCAGGAGGCTATAGTCTTCCTAATGGCAGCATTCTTTTTTCTCTTCAATTTGATGCTATTTCTATTGAACCCACTCCTGTAATAATCACAAGCACCGAAGATTTAATTATAGAATTTTCGGGACCTAATGGTACATTAAACTACGAAACCAATGAAGGTATTGTCAATGGAAACGGTATCGAGATCGAAGGAAACATTTATCACGATGCTAACCTCAATTGCGCTTACGATGCAGAAAATGGTATTGAGGATTTTGTTATCAGACTAGAAGGCGAAAACAATAATTATTATGCAACTACTGATGAAAATGGTACGTTTTCTTCAACTATTTTAGAAGGTGATTACACTCTATTCGTCCAAACACCAGACTACTGGGAAACTTGTGATCCGAATTTCCCGATTACAATTGAGCAAGGTACGCCTCTTGATTTATCTATCCCTGTTCAATTTACAAAAGCGATGGTTCAAGGTATTGTATTTGTAGATGATGCAGGAGACTGTACTTATAATGGAAGTGAAGAAGGTTGGACTGGAGCCAATATCATTTTAGAAAATGCAGAGACCTATTATAGCCTATCCAATAATAATGGTAACTATGCTATTACCGTTGAACCTGGTGCTTATGAGTTGCGAGTTATTCCACCTACCTATTGGGGCACTTGCGAAATAAGTTATCCTGTTGATTTAAGTTTTGGTGAAATTCTAAATATAGACTTTCCCCTCCAAGCACTTATCGAATGTCCATTAATGGAAGTAAATTTAGCTTCTCCATTTTTACGTCGCTGTTTTGACGGTGTTTACCTTTTACACTACTGCAACAATGGTACAACTATAGCCGAAAACGCTTACATCGAAGTTGCCATTGATCCTTTTCTAATAGTAAATAGCATAACCGCAACATATGAAACATTAGGAGATAATAATTTTGTTTTTCAACTTGGTGATGTTCCTTCTGGTACTTGTGAAAGTATCGCTATTGAGATCGAAGTAAGTTGTGATGCAGTACTCGGTCAAAGTCATTGTTCAGAAGCACGTATTTATCCTAATGTTGATTGCTCCGAACCTGATCCGAGTTGGTCTGGCGCAAGCATCGTATTAGATGGTGAATGTGAAGGAGACTCTCTTGCCTTTAGTATACAAAATATTGGTACAGGCGATATGGCGAATACACTTACCTACATCGTCATTGAAGACAACATTATGTATATACCTGAGCCATTTCAACTGAATAGCAGTGAAGAAAAGATTATAAAGATACCAGCTAATGGTTCGACTTATCGTTTAGAAGCAGACCAAGTTCCTGGTCACCCTGGCAACAGTATGCCTTCTGTTGCGATAGAAGGTTGCGGTACTAATGGTATGGGCACCTTTAGTGTAGGCTTTATTGAACAATATTCACAAGACGAAGCCAGTCCTTTTGTCTCGATTGACTGTCAAGCCAATATTGGAGCATACGATCCGAATGATAAAAGAGCATTTCCATTAGGTGTAGGTAACGATAGACTTATAGAAGCCAATACCGATATCGAATATATGATCCGTTTTCAAAACACGGGTACAGATACCGCATTTAATGTAGTTATCTTAGATGAACTCTCTCAATTTATTGATCCGACCTCCGTTCGTGCTGGTGCAAGTAGCCACCCTTATGAATTAAACATTTCAGCTGATGGTGTTTTAGAATTTAGATTTGATAATATTATGCTACCAGATAGCACTGTTGATCAAGCTGGTTCTAACGGTTTTGTACAATTTAAAGTAGCGCAAATTCCAGATAATCTTCCGAATACCCTAATTGAAAATAGCGCTGCGATTTACTTTGATTTTAATGAGCCCGTTATCACAAATACAGTACAACACACCATCGAAAAACCTGAAATAATCACTTATAATGTGGTGACTCTTTGCGCTGGTGACGAATGGAATGGTCAAGTGTACGAAAACAGTGTTTTATTTTTTCAATCATCAGAAACCCCGTATGTCATTAATACTGATTATACAGAAATTCAAGTACTTGAAACTTTTGCTATTAGCGTTGAAATCAACCTTACAGCAGGAGAAGTCTATAACGGTAATGCCTACTACGAAGATACTCAGATCATCGAAGAATATACAGCTGTGAATGGCTGCGATAGTTTAGTTACAGTTACTATCTTAGTCGAAACTACAAATAGCAAATCTACTTTACCTACATCTGTAAGTGTTTTTCCTAATCCATTTGATCAAGTTACGATTGTTCGTATCGAAGGTGAACGCCTTCCGAATACAACCTTCAAATTGTATAATGCTTTAGGCACATTAGTCAGAAGTGATTTATTTAGCGAACAAGAATTCCACTTCCATCGTAATGATTTAGTAAAAGGGATATACATGTACAAAGTAGAATCTGATGGATTAGATATCAGTAGCGGCAAATTAATGATTCGCTAGTACACTAAAAGGAACCATAATTCCCATTTGAACGTATTCTTAAATACGTATTTACGATCACCTCAAGTTTCCCCCTTGAGGTGACTCTTTTTATAAAAAACAATATTACAACTTTAAGATAATCAAAGAATTAGGATAAAACTCTTAGGACTTTCATCCTCAGATTTTTTTTTTTTCATTTTTGACTTGCGTAGTGCAATACAATTGCTTAAATTTGCAATCCTTTGTAACTAGCAAAGAATAAGTTATTATTTATCTAGTTACAAAAGCACGAAAAGTGCAGGGCCTATAGCTCAGTTGGTTAGAGCACCTGACTCATAATCAGGTGGTCCCAGGTTCAAGTCCTGGTGGGCCCACCAAAAGTCGAACAAGTTTTGTTCGGCTTTTTTTGTTTTATTCCTTAGAGCCTCTTCTTAACATTTTTCTACATTCCTTTCTAAATGTTAAAATTTTCCTTTATATTTATCTCAATAATTTTTAAATACTTGATTGGAGTAGATCTAAATATTTAAAAATTAAAGCAATTTATTATACATAATATTAAAAACCAAGTGAAAAAATAAATCCCTTCTAATTGATTTTAGTTTTTTATTTTTTCAACGTCCCATTTCAATTTACAGATAACACAATACGACAATAAAAAATTGCCCACACTACTATTAATCTTGATCTCTCTGCATCAAGTAATAAAAGTAGTATCACATACATTAGTAAATCTATTTTCCCAAAGACGAACATTTACGAGAAATCGAAATAACTAAACAACTATGTCTGGAAGTATGATTAATACCATATTAATTGACGACGAACCTCAAAGTATAGATACTCTATCTTCTTTGATCGAATTATTTAGTCCTAATGTCAATATCGTAGGCAATTACACCGACCCAATGAAGGGCATGCAAGCTATACAAGAATCCGATATTGATGTTTTGTTATTGGATATAGAAATGCCGGGTATTACAGGTTTTGAATTACTTAAACAACTTCCAGAAATCAACTTTGATGTTGTCTTCATAACAGCTTATAATCAATATGCTTTAGATGCTATAAAACTAAGTGCACTTGACTATATCCTAAAACCTGTTGATCCAGACGAATTGGAAGCAGCCTTGGCAAAAGTTGAAGCTAAAAAGAAGGAACGACAAACACAGCAACAATTAGAAATACTTGCTTCTTTGATGGATGCACAACTGGAAAACAAGAAAAAGAAAATTGCACTACCTACTGCTGAGAAAATTATTTATGTAAATGTTTCCGATATACTACGAGTGCAAGCCGAACAAAACTATTGTTTATTTATCATAAAAGATCGTGCACCAATTTTGATCTCCAAAAATATAGGTAGCTACGAAAAATGTTTAACATCTTTTGGCTTTATGCGTGTACACCGTTCACATATCGTCAACCTGCATTGTGTTAATGAATATATACGTACTGATGGTGGTTATCTCAAACTTTGCAACGACAACCAAATCGAAGTTTCTTCAAAAAAACGAGAAGAACTTATATCACGTTTAGAAGAGTTATAACAATCATTCCTACACGCACTTTCGATTCATCATACATGCAAACACAGGCTTCGTACATTTACACATTTCGTATATAAAAAACTAACTAACTTTATACTATTCTCTAACAACTCAAAAATTAAAAACACATGGCGCATT
>JAHDIP010000162.1:0-1253 GCA_020630735.1 Saprospiraceae bacterium
GTTACTACAAACAATAAGATATGAGAGCCATCATAGATTTTTTTAAAAGTATTTTTGGGATATTTTTTGGAGGAAAAAAGAAAAACCAATCTCCACCTCCTACCCCAACTAGTACGCCTACTCCTCAACCAGAACCAGAAATTATTCCCGATAATACGAGTAATGATGTTCCGAATGTTCCAAGTGAAGCAGAACCTCCTGTCGTAACGCCAGAACCTTCTAGTCCTTCAGATGTAGAGGTAGACGAACCATTTATCCATGAAGAAGATGGCGCACAAGATGCTAGTGAAATTAAACCTGACTCGGTAATAGTTGTTGTAAATGAAGAAGCACCTATCAATACCGAAGGTACAGAGACAACTGCCAGTGAAACAATGAATCCTGCTTCTACTCCTGAGCCGACACCTCCAGCAGAAGATTCCGAAGAAGAACCAAGCACAACAATACCTGCTACGCATACATCAAGATATCTTTGGTGTTTAGATAATGGACATGGAAAATTTACGAGTGGAAAACGCTCACCTCAATTTTCAGATGGTACTCGCTTCTTTGAATATGAATTTAATAGAGACATTGTAAAAAGAATAATGGAAGCTTTGGACAAAAAAGGTATAGCATATTTTAATGTAGTACCAGAAGTTGAGATTGATAATTTTTTGGAAGGTCGTGTAAATCGAGCAAATGAAAAAAAATCTGATCTTCCTAAAATATACTTATCTATACATTCTAATGCAGCTCCTGCTCAATCGTCTCGCCATTGGGCAAGTGATGCAATAAGTGGAATCGAAACTTGGTTTTTTCATAATAGTAGAAGAGGACGAAAGTTGGCAACCGTCTTCCAAAAGCATATCGTCAAAAAAACAGGCTGGAAAAATCGCCACATCAAATCACGTCCCAATTCTCAATTCTTTGTGATTCGAAAAACTAAAATGCCCGCTATACTTACCGAAAATGGCTTTTATAATAACAAGAAAGAATGTATTGAATTAATGAAAGACGACGTTCGTCAAAAGATAGCAGATGCACACGTCAATGCTATCTTAGAGGTCGAAATGAATGGAATATGATTATTCATACTAAAAATAACGTTATTTCCTTATATTAATCCTTTTGTTTTCATTGGATCATCTTCAATTTAATCCACTAGTAATCAAAACTTAACAAACAAAACACACTGAACTTTCGCTTGGAAAAAGCGAATAAATGATATTGAATATCTTCTTTAAAAGTTTCACTTTTGTAGTGCACCAATA
>JAHDIP010000162.1:1353-14025 GCA_020630735.1 Saprospiraceae bacterium
TTACTTCTCAAGCGGAACTCGACCTCTTTACTCCTTGTCCCAATTTTGACGGGAGTATTACAATTTTTGATACAGATGTCTTCGATCTTTCGCCTTTAGCACCTTTGCAAGCGATTACTGGTAATTTAGTAATTGATAATAACTCCTTAATACAAAACCTTAATGGTTTAGAAAATTTGACCAGTATTGGAGGTGATCTTTTATTTAACAGTAATGATAACTTAGCAGATTTTTCTGCTTTGACTAATTTACAAAATATTGGAGGTGATTTAGTCCTTGTTGGACTTCCACTTCTTACAGATTTAAATCCTTTTTCTAATATTACTTCTTTAAATAGTTTAGTCATTTTATACACTGACATGCTCACTACTTTAGATGGATTACAAAATTTATCCAGTGTAGATTTTATTTTCCTCGGTGATAATCAAATCTTATCGGATATTAGTGCTTTAGCTAATATCCCAACTTTCTTATCTTGGATTCGTATAGAAAATAATCCAGTCTTAACTAACCTTGATGTCTTTGGTCATGTTACTGAGGTTGAACTATTTGAGATTCTACAAAACGAGTCAATTGAAAATGTAAACGCATTAACCAATTTACAGTCATCCCTAGAATTTATAATCTATGATAATAATAGTTTGACAGATATTAGTGGAATCAGTACTTTATTGAATTCGTCTGCCCCCTTAGAGATAACAGTTACATCTAACCAAATACTAAACGATTGTTGTGTGCTATCTCCTTATTTAGATGCTTCAAATATTTCTTTTAATATTGCTGAAAATGCTTTCCCTTGCGATAGTGAAAATTCAGTAGTCTTAAGTTGTGGTGGAGAAGTATGTAGTGGTGATTATATCTTTATGTCACAAGCAGAATTAGATATCTTTACCCCTTGTCCTAACTTTGATGGTAACATAACGATCGAAGGAGAAGACATCACCGACCTCTCCGCTCTAGCTCCGCTACAAACAATAACAGGTAGTTTAGAAATTGATAACTGCCCAATATTAACGACCTTGAATGGTCTAGAAAATTTCACAAGTGCAGGTGCTAATCTCTACCTCATCAATAATGATAACTTAGCAGACATTTCTGCATTAAATAATCTGCAAGCAGTAGGCGAAGAAATGGCCATTGTTTACAATACATTCCTAACAGATTTAAGCCCACTTAGTAATTTAGCTTCTGTGACTAATCTAATCTTATTAGATATTCCAGTAACTACATTAACTGGTCTCGAAAATTTGACATCTGTAGCATTTATCTTCATCAGTAATAACCCACAGTTGACAGATATCAGCGCCTTGTCAAATGTGCCAACATTCTTAACAGGATTGAATATAGAATTTAATCCTGTACTGACCAATATCGATGCCTTTAGTCATGTAACTACGATAAGTGATGGTACTTATATTTTGGGTAATGATTTGCTTGAAAATGTAGATGGTCTATCTAGTGTTCAGATATTTCATAATGGATTAACCATTGCTGGGAATAATAGTCTAACGAATATAGATGGTCTTAGTAGCATCACAAATTCTACTGGTGGTATTTCGATTCAGTACAACTCACTTTTAAGCGATTGCTGTGGAATTTTCCCTTACCTCGTTTCTTCAGGAATAAATATTTCTACAGAATTTAACGACACAGGTTGTAATACCCAACAAGAAATTCTGAATGCTTGTGCTAGCAACTCTGATGTTGATTTAGAACTAGCGATCTCGGTAGACAACGACTTGCTTACCATTTATAATTCTTATGTGTATACCCTTTCGCTAACAAATATGAGTGATGCAATTGCCTCGAATATAGTCGTTGATTTTGATGTACCCGCTGGTATGGCATTCAGCGGTTCAATGACTGACGACCCATATCTGCTTTCTAATTATAATGATTGGATTGGAGAATGGTCAGTTCAAGCTATACTTCCTGGACAAACAATAGAAATTGAAATTACTTTATTTTCACTTACAGAGTCTGTTAATATTACCACTTATGGGCAGGTAGTTTCTGTTGGTCAAAGTGATATTGATTCTACTCCTAATAATGGAACCTTCCCAATTGCAACCGAAGATGACGAAGCAGTCTTAACCATCTCGCCTGAAGGAATGGCTGGTCAAGAAGTAGACATCGAATTATCCATTAGTGCTAGTGCTACCAGTATTACACTCAATGATCTGATTGATATCACTGTAACAGTAACAAATGCTGGTCCTGATAATGCAAGTTCTGTTCGGGTGATGGTTCCTCTCACACAGGGACTAATTTATCAACAATATTCTAGTACTGCAGGTAGTCTTACTGGTAATAACAATTGGTTTGTTGGTGAATTACAAAGTGGCATTTCTGAAACACTCAATTTAACTTTTGAAGTTACTGACGTTGACCAAATAATTAATTTTTATGGACAAGTGGCTGAAGGTATTCCAAATGATGTTGACTCGACTCCTAACAACGGAAGTTGTTGTACTCCAAATGAAGATGATGAAGCGGTCGTTACTTTTACACCTACAATAATGGATACTACTCCACCTACTGTTGTTTTGGCTACGGGTAACACAAATGTTAACGGACCATTTAACGTAAACATTAATTTTTCAGAAAATATCAACGGACTTAGTGTTAGTGATTTTGATATAACGAATGCTACTGTTGGTACGATCTCTGGTTCAGGTAGTGGTTATAGTATAACGGTCAATCCAACTAATGCAGGAGATGTTACAGTAAGCCTTCCTGCGGATAGTGTAGAAGATGCTGCTGGAAATCAGAACGAAGCTTCAAATACATTAACTGTTAACTTCACACCTCTAACTGGAGGTGATGGTATAGATTTGGAATTAAGCATGTCAGCCGATGTTTTAGAACCTGCCATTTACTCAAACGTTACCTTTAATTTAACGCTTAGTAATACAGGTTCTGAAACGGCTGAAAATATTATTGTCGAATTTCCATTTACAGATGATTTAGCCTATGTTAGTGAAATTGTTGGAGCAGGAGGTTTTGATATTTTCTTACGCCGTTGGACGATTCCAAGTTTGGCAAGTGGTGCAACTGTTAATTTAGAACTCGTACTCTTTACACTAACTGAAGGTATCCCAATTACCGCTTATGCACAAGTTACTAGTGCTAACTTAACCGATGATGATTCTACTCCTGACAATTTTGTTTGTAACCCTGCGGGAATTGCAGGTTGTCCCCCAAACGAAGATGATGAAGCAGCAGTTACCTTATTTGCTGTAGAAGTAACAGGTCCGTCTGTTATATTGAGTACAGGGTCTTCTTCTGTTACTTCATCTTTTGAAGTAAATGTAGATTTTAGCGAAGCTGTCACAGGATTAAGTATTACTGATTTTTCTGTAACGAATGGTACGGCCAATAATTTGAGTGGAAGTAGTCAAAATTATACTATTACAGTTACTCCTATTGCCGAAGGAAATGTGAGTATAACTTTAGGTGCAGACAAAGTAGTAAATACAAACAATGAGGGGAATACTTCTTCTAATGTTTTAATGGTTGATTTCTCGAATGCAACAGGCGACTTTATAGACTTAGAATTAACCCTAGAAGTCGATGATCCAAATTATGTTATTTACGATTATGTATCGTATACCTTGACGCTAACCAATACTGGAAATTTAAATGCCACAAATGTAGTTGTCGATTTTCCAAAACCAGAAAACTTTCCTTACGCTGACCATACCACACTAAAAGGTATCTACCAAGAATATAATGGCGAATGGACTATCGGAAATATGACTGCTGGAGAAACTGCTACATTGGAATTAACGCTCTTTAGTTTGATCGGAGATATACCTGTCACTGCTTTTGCTCAAGTACAAAGTGCAGGACAAAACGATGCTGATTCATCTCCTAACAATGGGATTGCTCCTACTCCAAATGAAGATGATGAAGCAGCAGTCACGATTACTCCTGTCAATAACTTTAATCGTGCCGAATCGAATGCTTTATTCAATATTCAGTTAGATCAAAATAAATCATTGGAAGTTCATAATATCTATCCATTGCCTGCTGATAGCGAAGTAAATATTGTCATTAGCGCAAGTGAAGTTATGACAACTCCATTCAAATTATACAATAGCAATAGCCGACTAATCCGAAATGGGACGATGTATTTAGAAGAAGGATTCAACACATTCCAGTATAACATTGAAAATTTATCCGCAGGTATTTACTACCTAATTGTAGATACACCATACCGACATAAACCGATTCAGATTATAAAACAACGCTTATAGTTTTTGACTGTACTATTGGGAACCAGACTTGCCGCTGGTTTTCGATAGTGCTTTTTCAAAAATCGATTTGATTTGTAAACAACACTTGTAAAAAGAATATATGTACTAAATGGGTAGCATTTTTGCGAGACATTTTGTATTTTCACCGTCTAATCTATGAGTAAGGAATTGATTTGTGAAGAAATCTACACTAAAAGCACAACTATTTGAAGTGAACAGTAGATACTACTTCTTTACTAAAATTCCAATCTACACCGACCCCTAATCCTTCGTTCTAAGGGTTTATACACAGAAAACTATTTTTTAGCAACTGTTTTTCAGTTTATTCTGAAGAACCTTACTAAGCTTTTTTATACCATATCTGAAGTATATGGACTTTAACAAAAACAACAACTATGAAAAAGAGTTTACTCTTCTTATTACTATGCTTTTGCATACAACTTCAATCCGAAGCACAAGTCAATTATACGGCTAATGACTTTATCAATCCTTACACAGGTCAATTTAGACCTGGTACAAACCTCGGTTATTATCCGCCTTGGGATGATGAACAGCTAGCAGACATAGCCGCTGGAAATCCAGCCTTGGGTATTCCTGGTGTAGGTGTCAAGACTATCCGAACAGGTATGTTTGATTCCTTTACCTCTATTTGGGGTGTTGATTTCGAAGCAAGTTCTTATGATTATTTTCAAAGCCTTGGTCTTGAGGATAATACCATGATTATTGGTTTTCCTGCCGACTGGCACCGTGACCAAACTTTTTATTGTGCAACTGAACAATCAGAAACATTTGCCAATATGTATTCTGATATTTTTGATGGTGGGCTAAATGGAACGCCTGTCAATGAAAATAATCCATTAGCTGTTTATGTTTACGAAATTGTAAACGAGTATAAAGATCATGTAAAGTTCTGGGAAATTTGGAACGAACCAGGTTTCGACTATACATACAATACTGGTTTTCAACCGCCAGGTGTGCCAGGTAACTGGTGGGAAAACAATCCAGATCCGTGTGATTATAAATTAAGAGCACCTATCTTCCACTACGTTCGTATCTTACGTATTTGTTATGAGGTGATCAAAACAGTTGACCCTACAGCTTATGCTTCTGTTGCTGGATTTGGATACCCTGCATTTTTGGATGCTGTATTGAGAAATACGGATAATCCAATTGATGGTTCTCCTACTGCAGAATATCCGTTAGGTGGTGGTGCATATTTTGATGTATTCGGAAATCATGCCTATCCGCACTTTGATGGTAGTACAACGAATTTTGGTGCTAACTTCTTTGAACGTCATTCTGATGCTGCTGCCGATGGTCTTGTCAATCGTCGTCAAACCTTTATAAATGTTTTAGAAAATTATGGTTATGATGGTAATACTTATCCAAGCAAATTAGGAATTATTACCGAATGTAATGTACCACGTAGAGTGTATTCTGGCGAATATATTGGTGGAGAAGTTGCACAGTATAATTATATCATTAAAGCATTTATCAAAGCAAAATTAAATGACTTACACGAGTTGCATATCTATAGTTTGAGTGAGCAAACAACCTTAGCAGAAGCTGACTTTGAGTTTGACTTAATGGGACTTTACAAAAAAATAGAAGGTACTCAGCCCTATACACAAGTTGTCAATAATGAAGGGATTGCGTACAAAACAACATCTGACTTTTTGTTTAATACTAATTACGATGCGGCTCGTACGGCACAAATGAATGTACCTGCTGGCGTAAGAGGTCATGCATTCTTGGCTCCTAATGGAACGTATGTCTATGCACTATGGGCTGAAACGATGACCGATTTATCGGAATTTGCTAGCGCAACATATTCGTTCCCTTCAGCTTTAGGCATTTCACAATTAGAAAAAAGAGATTGGGATTATTCGCAAACTAATCAGATTTCATCTGTAAGTCCGTTTAATATTCAATTGGATGGAACACCGATTTTCTTATTTGAGTCGAATGCAAGTGGTGCACCTATTGCCAACTTTAGCTCAAATGTCACAAGTGGTTGTCCTCCGCTTTCTGTCAATTTCATTGATCAATCTACAGGAAGTCCTACGAGTTGGAACTGGACATTTGAAGGAGGAACGCCTAGTACCTCAACCCAACAAAATCCATCTGTAACATTTAATAATGTTGGTTCTTATAATGTAAGTCTTACCGTTACCAATGCAAATGGTTCTGATGAATCAACATTAACAAACTATATCAATGTTTCTGGAAATGCTCCTAATCCAGCCTTTACCAGTTTGACGAATGGTCTAACGGCTACCTTTACCAATAACTCAACTAATGCTGTTAACTACTCTTGGGATTTTGGCGATGGCTCTACCAGTACGACCGTAAGTCCAACACATACTTATGCAAGCAATGGAACATACACTGTTACTCTAACGGCTTCAAGCGGTTGTGGTTCTCAATCGACAACGAATACTGTTACTGTAGATAATAATACAAGTTCTACAACAGATTTAGAATTAAGCATTAGTGTAGACAATACCGATCCTGCCATTTATGGTTACGTTACATTCACCTACAGCGTTACCAATACAAGTAATACAACGGCAGCGAATATTTTAGTAGCTACTCCATATCCTGATGATTTAGTGTATGCAGATAATAGTGTCGTTACGGAAGGTTTTTATGATGTTTACCAACGTAGATGGTCTATCGAGACAATGGCACCTAACGAAACAAAAACATTAGACCTTACCTTATTTACTCTAGTAGAAGATGTTCCTCGTACTGCTTATACTCAAATCACGGCAATGTCACCTGACGATATAGACTCGACTCCAAATAATGGTACGCCTCCGACTCCTATAGAAGATGATGAAGCGGCAGTTAGTATTTGGGGTGGTGGACCAGTCAATACGCCACCATCTGTAAGCTTGTCTACTGGTAGCAATTCTGTTACAGGGGCATTTACCGTGAGTGTTAGCTTTAGTGAAAATGTAACCGGATTAAGTCTTGCTGATTTCAGCGTCAGTAATGGTACTGCTGCTAACTTAAGTGGTTCTGGTGCTTCTTATAGTTTTACAGTTACGCCACAAAATGAAGGAAATGTTTCGATCAATTTACCTGCCAATACAGTTGTTGATAATGAAAATGCTGGTAATACCTCATCAAATACACTTAACATTAATTACTCAACAGGCGGTGGTGGAGATGATTTGGATTTAGAATTGAGCTTAACGGCTAATAATTTAAATCCTTCGATATATACAAATGTGACTTACACAGCAACACTGACGAATAATAGTAATGTTAATGCAACTGGTGTCGTAGTAGATTTTCCATTCCCAGATGGTTTAGTTTGGGTAGATGGTACGACCACTGTTGGAACATTTAATGTATTCATTCAAGTTTGGGAAGTTGGAAATTTAGGTGCAGGCCAAACAGCTACTTTCGAACTTACTTTGTTTACCTTGGTTGAAAACGATCCTCGTACAGCATTCATTCAAGTAAGTGCGGCTTCGCCAACAGATGTTGATTCAACTCCTAATAACGGAACTGCACCAACACCAGCAGAAGATGACGAAGCTGCTGTTACACTTTGGGATAGTGGTGGCTGTAATTGTCCTACTACTTTCGATCCTGTTTGTGGTTCTAATGGTGTAACGTATACAAATGCTTGTGAAGCAGAATGTGCTGGTATCTTTAGCTATACTCCTGGCGAATGTGATGCTGGTTGTAATTGCTCAACCGTTTATCAACCTGTTTGTGGTTCTAATGGAGTTACTTACTTCAATGCTTGCGAAGCTGAGTGTGATGGTATTTTCACATACACTACTGGTGAATGTGTAGTCGGTGGCGATGGTGTAGATATCGAAGTTGGCTTAACAGCTAGTACTTCTACTTATCAAATCTATACTAATATCACTTACTTAGTAACGGCACAAAATACGGGCACTGATGCTGCATCTAATGTTATTGTAGATTTCCAAGTACCAGATGGTTTAGTTTATGTTAGTCAGAATGTTTCGCAAGGAGATTATAGTACTTGGAATGGAACATGGAATGTAGGCAACTTAAGTAGTGGTCAAATAGAAACATTAGAATTAACTTTATTTGCCTTAGTTGGTGATGTTACCTTCAACAATTATGCACAATTGACGGATGTATCACCTAATGATATTGATTCAAGTCCTAATAATGGTACGCCTCCAAGCGTCAATGAAGATGATGAAGCTGTAGTCACTGTTTTGCCTTCTAATAACTTAAATAGAGAATTAGATATTCATATTGGTTTGGGTGGCAATAAATTTATCACCATCAATAACCTCTACCCTACTCCTTCCGATAATTGGGTAAGCTTGGAAATGAATGCAAAAAAGGAAACCAATGCACGAGTTGCTATTTACGACCTCTTAGGTCAAAAAATGATACAGCAAACGATTAACTTAAATGAAGGTAGAAATACAATAACATTTGATATTAAAGAATTACCATCAGGTGTCTACCAGATTTTATTTGAAACACCAAATGGGCATAGCCCAATTCGTTTCATAAAACAGCGATTATAGACATTATAAAAGCATTAAGATTTAGACTATATTAGTATATGAATGAAGGTTTCTTGATAAAAAAGAGAACCTTCATTCTTTTTTTACCCTATTTAGGGTAGATAAAGAATATTACTTTTTTATAATGCAATGATTACCATTATTTAAAGTTATTTTTAGTGGCATCATTCAAATAGTTTCGTTAACTTTGCAGTTGTATAACCTCTTAAATACCATTTCAGCCCCCCTTTAAATATTTTTAATTTTTGGATGTTTGAAAGAACATTATTGGGCTTTCGATAGTTACACATTGCGATAAACCCTTCCCAAAAACTTTACACCAATATCACTCCTTACAAATAATGCTTTACTGAATATTCAGTATCCCTTTACAATTTTACTAAGTTATTATTTATAACAATAAACTATACTATAAGTACAAACGACTGTAAATAATGAATGACACAATCTTAAAATCCAGCTTTACATTTCTAGTTCTTATTCTTTGTTTTCTTACAAAGACAACTGCTCAAACCATTGACCTAGATTTGAGCATAACTGCTCCGATCCCGACGATGGTTATTTACGAAAATATCAATTTCGATCTTACCTTAAAAAATAATGGTTCTTCTTCTGCCACAGGTGTTAGGGTAAGTTTGCCCTTACCCAACGGATTCTCTTATGTATCTAGTAGTGGCAATGGTAATTATGCTGGTTGGACAGAAATTTGGGATGTTGGAACAATACCCGCAGGAGGAACCGCTATTATGAATGTAAGTTTCTTTGTGAATACAGATGATAGTACTGCTGATGTTTTTGCGCAAGTATCTGCAGCCGACCAAAATGATACTGATTCAACTCCAAATAACAATTTCAATAATGTTCCATCTGAAGATGATGAAGCGGTAGTTACCTTCTCTACTGGAGGCGGTGGAAATAATGGTGGCGGAAATGGGATTGTAAACTTTACTCAGATTCCTGTAAATCGCCAATTGCTTACTCGTAATGAAGCGACCAATGCTGGAACAGCTGTCATTAGCGGAACTATTCCTAGTAATTCTAACTTCAATCAAATTAGAGTTAAACGATTTAGAGAAGGTGTTTTTCAAAATACTTATACCGACAATGTTGTAGCAGGTGGCAACTTTAATTTAAACGTAAGTATTCCTGCGGAGTTAGCCAATTACCGCTTAGATATTTATGGTTATAATGGAGTGAGTGAAGTGTATGTTGGTGGTGTTGATGAACTGGTAGCTGGTGATGTATTTATCATCAATGGCCAGTCTAATGCCGAAGCGGGTGCTATGGCTTGGCAATCTGACCAAGATACTTGGGTAAGATCGTATAATGCCAATTTTGGTTGGAATTATATCAACTTCTCCTTTCCTGGTCAATGGGCTGCACGAATCGGAAAAGCAATTGTAGACAATCAAAATATTCCTGTTGCCTTATTTAATCAAGCAGTGGGTGCTCAAAATATAGATTTCTTTTTGAAAAACAATAGTAATCCTTCTACTGGAAATTATGGTGAATTAATGGCTCGTTTGGAAACCGCAGGCGTAAAAAATAATGTAAAAGCAGCCTTTTGGTTTCATGGTGAAGCTGATGGTTGGCAAGCAACAACTGCAGAATATAAATCTAAAGTCTTACAATTGCATAATGCTTGGGTAAGCGATTACCAAATCGACAAATGTTATTTATATCAGTTGAGAACGCTTTCTTGTTCTCACCCATATCCTTATGTATTAGAAGCACAACGCCAAGTAGCAAACGAAGTAGCGGGTATCGAAACCATGTCTACTAGCAATGCTAACCACGATGGTTGTCACTTCGATTATTATGGTGGTTACGAAACATTAGGAAATCGAATGCACGCTCTTTTAGAAAAAGATTTTTATGGCGGCTCTTCTTATAATGTTGAAGCTCCTGACTTTAATAGTGCTACCGCTTCTGGTTCTCAGATTACGATCCAAACCAAAGATGTATCTGGTAATTTACAAGTGATTGGTACTCCTTGGAATGATTTCAAACTAGAAGGTTCTAATGTCTCTGTTACCAATGGTTATGTTTCTGGAACGAGCATCATATTAAATCTTAATGGTTCTCCGGCTGGTGCGACTGGAATTTCTTACCTAGCGCATCCTGGCAATGCAAATAATTGGATTGTTAATAGTAATGGTGTTGGTTTGCTTTCTTTTTATAATGCACCTATTGGTGGCAATAGTGGAGGTGACACTACTCCACCATCTGTTTCATTAAGTACTGTAAGCACCAATGTTAATGGAGCTTTTACAGTGAATGTAAGTTTTAGTGAAAATATTAGCGGTCTTAGCTTATCTGATTTTTCTGTTACCAATGGAAGTAAGTCAAGTCTTTCTGGTTCTGGTTCGACTTATAGTTTTGTCGTATCTCCTTCTAGTAATGGACAAGTCACCGTTCGACTGCCATCTAATAGAGTTACAGATAGCGCAGGCAACAATAATACAGGTTCAAATACCTTATACATTAATTATAGTACTGGTGGTGGAGATAATACTGCTCCCTCTGTTTCGCTAAGTACATCCAATAACTCTGTGAGTGGACCTTTTAGCCTGAATGTTTCTTTTAGTGAAAATGTTACAGGACTATCTAATTCAGATTTTAGTATCAGTAATGGTACTGCTTCAAATTTAACAGGTTCAGGTGCTAGTTATTCTGTAACTATTAATCCTATTAATAATGGAAATGTTAGTATCAATTTACCTTCTAATAGGGTTATTGATGGCGCAGGCAATTCTAATACTTCATCTAATACACTAGTCGTTTCTTATTCTTCTGGAGGAGGTGGTGGAAATCCTGATTGTAACAATATTAACATTAGTACATCTAATGGGACTATTACTGTAAGTGGTTTAGGAAATGCACCGATATCTCAATTACAGGTTTTCGATGCTACTTGGCAAACAATTCTAAATTGTGCAGGTAACTGTAATGATACGGAAGTTATTGCTGCTACAAATGGCGCTACTTATTTTATCAATGCTAAGTTCTATAATTCAAGCTGGCAACCAATTTGTGAAATCTCTGACTTTTATACGGTTGATGGTGACAATACAGGCGGTGGTAATAATGGTGGCGGTGGAAACGGCATTGACTTAGATGTTTCGATCACTACTGCTAGCCCAACTTATAGCATTTATAATTATGTAGACTATACCGTAACCATAAATAATACAGGTACAGAAAATGCTACAGGAGTAGTACTAAGTTTTCCGTTTCCTGATGGTTTCGTACACTCTAGTTTTACTCGTACTCAAGGTTCATTTGATACTTGGTTACAAGAGTGGAATGTTGGAGATATTGCAGCAGGAAGTACAGCAATATTAGAAGTTCAACTTTTTACTTTAGTTAGTGGTCAAACGGTAAGTTTACTTACTCAAATAAAAGCTGCTGACCAAAATGATGTAGATTCTTCGCCAAATAACAATTCAGGCTCTACGCCTAATGAAGATGATGAAGCTTCGGCTACTGTTAGCTCATCTAGCAATAGAGGAGTAGCAACGATACAGGTAGATCAATCTAAATCTATTTTGGTACACGATATTTTCCCTAATCCTGCCGACCAATGGCTAAAGTTTGATATTAGTGCTAAAGAAAATGATGCTATTGCTTTCGGCTTATATGATGCTATGGGGCGCCTAGTCAAAAATATTGATCTAGATATTTCTGAAGGTCATAATGGAGTTGTAATAGATATTAATGATCTTCCGTCAGGAATGTATCAGATACTATTTCATTCGTCAAAAGCGCATCAACCAATTCGATTTATCAAACAAAGACAATAAAGATACTCAAAATAAGTATCCGACCATCTGTTTGGAAAGATGCTTTGTAACACCATGAAAATGTGTGAGGGTGATGAC
>JAHDIP010000163.1 GCA_020630735.1 Saprospiraceae bacterium
GCCTACCGGCAGGCAGGTCTCCAAATCGGGAACTTATTATTCACCCATTACTAAGCTAATTTTAGACCGAGGTAAATGCAAAATAAGCAAAGCAGTAGACTTAAACCAATATTGACTAATGCATAAAAGTGTTGCCCTGATTCAAATAATTGGAAGGTCTCATTAGTAAACGTTGAAAAGGTACTAAAACCACCACAAAAGCCAGTCATTAACATAACTTTAGAATAACCGGATAGATCATTTTTTAGACTCAGACCAACTAAAAAACCGAGCAAGATACAACTTAACACATTTGCGATGAGCGTAGCAAATGGAAAATTAAAGCTTTGCCCTTGGAGTAATTGAGCAATACCATATCTACAAATGCTACCCAATCCGCCACCGATGAAAACCAAAAGATAATTCATTCAAAATTACATTGAAGATTGTAGTCGCTTACGACGAGACAAAGACATATTTAGAAGAACGGTTAGTAATGCAGCAAGTGCTAAAATAAGAAACAGTAAGTTCGTCGCTCCAATATTATTGAATGTAAAAGCTATTACTATAAAAAAGATATTGACAAAAACGAGCACTGTTGTCGCTTGCATATGGCTCAGACCATGATCGAGTAGTAAGTGATGTATATGTGTACGATCAGGATAAAACGGTGATTTTCCTTTTAATACTCGCATGGTAAAAACCCGTAAGGTATCAAACAAAGGCAATATCAAAATACCAATTGCTACAGCAGGGATGGCTTTTATTTCAAAGTAACCATTTTGTATTGCTTCGTTATTTAATTCTATAAACTTAATAGCGAGAATAGAGCAGACCAATCCGATAAGTAAGGCACCTGTATCTCCCATAAATATTTTGGCTGGTGTAATATTGTATTTCAAAAAAGCAATGACAGCACCAGCAGTAGAAAAAGCCACAATTGCTAGTTCAATGCTATCAATATATAAAAACCAAACACCAAAAGTCAATGAAATAAGCGTTCCAATACTACCAGATAAACCATTGATACCATCAATAAGGTTAAAGGCATTCACGATTACTAGTATCGTAAACATAGAAAGGAAAATACTAATAGGTAATGGCAAGGTTTCTAATCCAAAAATACCATGCATACTAGTCAGTTGTACTTTGGCTTTAAAAACCAATAAAGCAGCAGCAAAAACTTGCCCTGCTAGTTTTTTATATGGATTAATAGGGGAAATATCATCTTTGGCACCAATGAGGAATATAATAATAAAGGCACAGAGAATATATTGTAAATTGCCAAAATCTTGAAAGGGTGTCCAAAGAATAATCGAAAAAATGACCCCAGCAAAAATCCCTATCCCTGCTAAAGATGGCGTACTCTCTGTATGTGAACGCCGCTCCCCAGGTTCATCGCATAGGTTTTTAATCTTCGCAATATGAATGATGGAAGGGATCGCAAAATAGGTCATCGTAAATGCCGTAATAAAACTTAGTATCGAATCGTACATTACCTCAATTATTTCTATGTTAGTACACACAAAATTAACAAACATTAAGGTAATTTGCATATAAACGAAGGCCTATTCGTAAATTACTTAATATTTATCAGCTTAGCGCCTCTTTTTAAAGAGGTTTTCAAGCTTCTTGCTCCACTTGTTAATATCTGATTTGAGGTCGTTTAGGAGTTGTTCTACTTCGCCTCCGCCTATATCTTTAAACATATCTCGGAGTGCTTTTTCGGGATCATCCCATAGTTTTTGGATATTATCCCTTATTTTTTTGGAGGTTGGATTTTCATCATTGAATAGTTCATTGGTCAAACCTGCACCATATCTTTTGTAGTAGTAGCGTACTGCTTTTACCCAAAAATCACGCTTTTCGCCAATAGTCATATCGTCTTCATGTTCTTCGTAACATTCCTCGACATATTTTTTAAACGTCGCATCATATTCCTTCCATTTTTGGTCAGAATAACTAAGATCAGCCTCCTTTATCGTTTCGACTAAATCATCGTAATTTTCAATAAAACCATCCTTTGAACTTCCGCAAGGATTAGTCATACAGCCAGAAAGACAGTATAAAGCAGAAATTGCTAGCAAAAAATATTTATTCATGTACTTATTTTTATTAAAGTGCACATAGCTTTAGACGCTATGCATGTTAATAGTTACATACGTAAACGGAAAAAAATGGATTCAAAAGATAAAGATTAGATGATTTAAGGAAATTTTAAGGGATTAGGCATTGTATAAATTTTTGAATACGAATGCGATTTCAAAAGAAAAGAGCCTTTTCATACGAAAAGGCTCCTTTCTATCTTTTGGGTCAGAAAATGTCCGTAACCCCAGGACAATGAAAAATAATTTTAGGCAGAGTATTGATAATCTTACAATTAATCATAGGAATGATTAATGTGTCTGGGTAAGAAAATTTTGTAAAAGTGTTTTGTTTTTTGTTTTTGTCCCGAAATTAATAACGTGGTGTTTATTCTCTTTGGCATCAGTGTTACAATTTCTTTACGATCAGAAAAGATGGGTTCTAACTTATAGTGCTGTTTCTTTAGAGCATAGTTTAATGCATAATCACTATTAATAGAAGAAGCAACAGTCGTTTCTACCAAGATATTGTTATTATCCCAATATTCAACTTCTACAGGACCATTTAAACTCGTTACAAGTGAAGTGGTATTATCATTTAAAGCTATACCTTGAGAAAAGGTGGCAATACTACCCGAGGGAATGGTAAAAGATGTCAGAGAGATCAGAAGTGTTAAGACCAGATTGTTCATAGTGTTTTGCCGTTTGTCATTTTTCATTTTACAATTATAAATTTAAACCAATCTTAGCTCATTCGCAATCATTTTTTCAAAATTCCAACCCTAAGTGTACACTTTTAGTGACACTTGAAAATGCTCTAATAACAAGATAATGAACATTTTAGCAAAAAACACCACATTTAACTACTTGCTAAACATACATCCAAACAACTACTTTTTCCAAATAAGTAAAATGATTATGATATAACGTTGAAAAAAATTGAACTAGAGAAAATGAACTTTTTTTATTCGTAGGGATATTATTGGGGAAGGATTATTAGTTTTTCTCGTTTTACATGCTATAATGTTAAAAGTCTATTTTATATCATTACTTAGTTCTAACTTTAGAGTTTTTAATAAACGAGACATCATTATGAACTTCCCAAAAGTAACAGAATATCCAGAATATTATAACTATATCATAAAAAGCGTACCCGAAGGCGATCTATTAACGTCTTTAGAGAGTACAATTGTTCAGGCATCGACTTTCTTATCAAATATAGAAGAAGCAAAAGGAGATTACAGATATGCTCCTGAAAAATGGTCAATTAAAGAGGTGCTTCTACATATTATAGATACCGAACGAGTGATGGCTTATCGTGCTATGCGTTTTGCAAGGGGAGATACTAAAGAATTAGTCGGCTTTGATCAAAACCTCTTTGCCGAAAATGCCGATGTTTCCAATAGAACTATAGCTGATTTGTTGGCTGAATTTAAAAGTGTCCGACAAGCATCCATATTTTTATTTAAATATTTAACAGAGGAGGAAAGTAAACAAATCGGAAATGCAAGTGGATTCCCTGTTTCAGTAAGAGCATTGGCAGCTATTATTATTGGTCACGCTGTGCATCATTTAAACGTTATAAAAGAAAAGTATTAACTCTGCATAAGTAATTTTTGGTTTTCTTGATTTGGATGAGAGGCCACAACATTTAATTACTTCAATCAAAACTTACATGAGTATCTATATAGCTGATAGTTTAAACTTTGTTTCTAAGATGACACCTCGTCGTCTCTTGAATGCTGCTAAAGTCTTAAGTTCTTTTTATATCACAAAGTGGAAGAGACAACCTATACAATGGGGGCTGCCTTTTACAATTTCAGTAGAACCCACTACCGCCTGCAATTTGCGTTGCCCCGAATGTCCAAGTGGCTTACGTGCATTTACTCGCCCTACAGGAAATCTCAAAGAAGACTTTTTTAGAGATACCATTGACGAATTGCATAAGGAACTAATGTACCTTATTTTTTATTTTCAAGGTGAACCATATATCAACCCTAAGTTTTTGGATATGGTAAACTATGCTCACCAAAAAGGCATCTATACAATCACATCTACTAACGGGCATTTCTTGAATGATGCTAATGCAAAAAAGACTATTGAATCGGGACTTGATCGTATGATTATTTCTGTAGATGGTACGACACAAGAAACGTATGAAAGTTACCGCAAAGAAGGAAAATTAGAATCTGTACTTCAAGGTGCTCGTAATGTTGTAAAGTGGAAGAAAAAATTAGGTTCAAAAACTCCACACCTAATCTTTCAATTTTTGGTGGTAAAACCTAACGAACACCAAATACCTGATATTTATAAACTTGCAGAAGAAATAGGTGTAGATGAAGTTAAATTAAAAACCGCTCAAATTTATGATTACAAAAATGGTAGTCCCCTTATTCCTACTATCGACAAATATGCTCGATATAAAAAACAGGCAGATGGCACATATGATGTGAAAAATGAATTGCTAGACCATTGTTGGAAATTATGGCACTCTTGTGTCATCACGTGGGATGGGATGGTAGTACCCTGTTGTTTTGATAAAGATGCTATCCATCGCTTGGGAGATCTTAAGAAAACATCTTTTAAAGAACTGTGGCATGCTGCACCTTACAACAACTTTAGAAAAACACTTTTAAAAGGAAGGAGCGAAATTGATATTTGCACAAATTGTACAGAAGGATGTAAAGTTTGGGCATAAATAATGTACCATAAATTGCATACATTTTCTATACATAAAAAAAATATGTGATAAAAAAACTCGCAAACATCATGAAAGATTTGGATTTATCCAAACTATTTCGCTATTTTTGTTGTTCATATCTATGTTAAATAGTTTTAACACTTTTCAAATCCCATCGATGATCCCTTAAATTTTAAGGATCTTTTTTGAAACATCTATGAGAAAACTGCGTGTAGTACTTGTATAAGTATTATATTTTATTTTAGTAATGACAATCTGAGAATACAAAACAATTGATGAATAGTCAATTGTCCGAACTTAATTTTGCAAAGTCTGTATTCAACAAGTCAACCAAGTACTTGAGGAGCTACACCCAGTTGAGAAGTTACTAGAGCTTATATGAACAAATGTTTGCCCAAAAACTACTTCTCATGACTTAGAACAAAAATTTAGTTAATTCCTCAAAAGAAGCGGCAAGATGACTTACAAATCAATTTTCAAAGGGCGATTAGAATTTGGTAGTTCTAAAAGCTACGACAAAGTTCTCAAAATGTATCAACACCGTGTTGAGAACTACTATCGTTCAGACATTTTACTTGTTGAAGAAGATATTTTCGATAAAGAAAATTCTGCTCTTGATGTCCCTCGTTTTATCACTCAAGGTTCTGAAAAAAGCTGGAAGAATACCCTCAGCCTTTTAGAATATGTAGCACAATTTGCTGTGGCAGGCAATATGGGTGCTTGGATGACTGAAGAAGGGAAAGTATTAAGACATGGCACAATCGAACCTCAAAGCGACAGAGTTGCAGTACAAGCCTATATCAAAGGGCGAAAACTGAGCGAAGAAGAGGGGAAAGAAGATGAAGCACTAGCTTCTCTTAATAAAGCGATTGAAAAATATGAACGCCATGCTCAAGCATACGAACGCAGGGGGCGCGTCAACGTCATGCTCCAAAATTATGATGATGCTATCTATGATTTTACAAAAAGTATAGATATTAACCCTACTCTTCCTGAAACCTTTTTAGGTCGAGCAGGTATTTATATGCTTAATAAAGAATGGAAAAAGGCAATTGCTGACTTAGAAATGGCAATTAAATGTTCTATTCCTTTACAGGCAATATACTGGAAAGCTCGTAGGTTGAAAAGTGACTGCTTCCTCAAATTAGGGGATCATGCAGGTGCTCTTAATGACCTAAAGTTTTTCACGAAGCGAAAATTCAAAGAAGATAATCCTAATTTCCAATGGAAAGGTCGTGTCATGTTTACTTATGGCAAATCCTTGATCGAATTAGAACAATATGAAGAAGCAATAGCTGTATTCAATGATCTAATGGAAATTACGGAAGGTATCGAACCTGTTTCTGACGCTGACAAATTCCTCTATAGAGGTATTGCAAGACAGAAAGCGAATAAACGTGGTTTCCGTGAAGATTGGAAAAAAGCTTCTAAACTTGGTTGTAAACAAGCAGCAACTTTACTTAAAAAATAAATAGACAACTGTTTGATTGCTTCACAAAAATGGTCATTAGCATTTACGCTAATGACCATTTTTTTATGTGATTTTAAGAAAATTTTAGCTTCTTTAATACGTAACAATTTGCCAAAGAATCGTTAATAAGTAGTAGCCCCTTTCTTTTTCAAAAATATATCAAAATATGGTTATTCGTATCGCTTCCCTTTTATGTTTATTATTTTTTACTCAATGCTCTGTTGCTCAAACAGCTCAAGGCAGCTATGTTACCAAAAAAACAGCTAGTGCTAAGGCTAAACGGTTATATGATCGTGGAGTTCAGTATTCAAGAGCTAACGAAAATAAGAAAGCATTAAAAGACTTCGAAAGTGCCCTAAAAATAGAACCTAAGTTTATTAATGCTCAATTTATGTGGGCTGGAGTACAGTACAATATGAAAAATATAGAGGCTGCCGAAAAGGGGTTCGAAAAAGGTATTGCCCTCGATCCTCAGTATAGTGCTAAAGCACTTAACCAATTGGCATATATCGAAAAAGAACTAAAAAAATATGAAGAGGCAGCCCAACACTTTCAGGCTTATATCGATCATCCTAAAGCTAAAAATATTCCAAGGGCTACCAAAGAATTAGCAAATGTACGTTTTGCAGCAGAAGCCATCAAAAATCCTGTGCCATTCGATCCTATCAGTTTAGGGGAAGCTACTAATACAGAACATATGGAGTATTTACCATCACTTAGTGCTGATGGGGAGTTGTTGGTATTTACTCGACGTATAGGACGGCAAGAAGATTTTTATTTCAGCAAAAATGTAAATGGAGCGTGGATGCCAGCTAAGGCTTTAGATGCTGTTAATACTCAATTTAATGAAGGGGCACAAAACATTTCAGCAGATGGGAAGTTTCTGATATTTGCTTCTAATGATGATAAAAATAGCTATGGTAGCTTTGACCTCTTTTATTCAGAAGTAAAAAATGGACGTTGGACAAAACCTAAAAATATGGGTCAACCAATCAACTCTCGCTCTTGGGAATCGCAACCATCTATCTCGGCAGATCGTCAAACACTCTATTTTGTTAGCGATCGTGCAGGTGGAAAAGATGGTAATAGTGATATATTTACGAGTACTCGGAAAGCAGATGGTACATGGAGTACCCCAAAAGCAATGAGCGATGTGATCAATACAGATGCCGATGAACAAGCACCTTTTATTCATCCTGATGGACAAACCTTATATTTTGTTTCTCAAGGACATCCAGGTATGGGAGGCGATGATTTATTTTTATCAAGAAAACAAGCCGATGGTACTTGGGGGAAACCTCAAAATCTAGGCTACCCGATAAATACCACTGCTAATGAAGGATGCTTAGTCGTAAGCCTAGATGGAACTACTGCGTATTACTTTAGCGATAGAGATCCTAAAACTAATAAGCAAAAAGCTTCGGCAGACTTATATAGTTTTCCTCTTCACGAAAAGGCTCGACCACTACCAGTTACTTATGTAAAAGCAACAATAAGCGATGCTGAAACGGATAAAAAACTTCAGGCTACTGTCAATATTATTGACCTCAAAACAGGAGCAATTCACTCAACTGTCCAAACAGATGCTGACGGTACCTTTTTGATTTGCTTGCCTTTAGGAAAAAACTATGCGCTGAATGTTTCAAAAGAAAAATATCTTTTCCACTCTGAAAATTTTGCTTTAGATCAAAGTAATAATTTAACAAAACCATACTTGATCGATATTGCTTTACAAGCGATACCTGATGTTATTATTGCTTCGAACGATACCCCAAAACCAACGGCGAGTACTACTCCTCTACCAGAAGTAAAACCAATTATTTTGAAAAACGTTTTTTTCGAAACAGGATCTGCAGCACTAAAAGACGAATCGGTCAATGAACTTAATCGTCTTAAAACCTTACTTGTTGAAAATAGTGCCATGCGAATTCAACTTAATGGGCATACAGATAATGTAGGTAATGATGCTGCTAACTTAAAATTATCAGATGATCGGGCAAAAGCAGTATATGACTTTTTAGTAAAAAATGGGATTAATTCGAACCGTTTAAGCTATAAAGGTTTTGGAGAGAGTGAACCAATCGATACAAATGATACTCCAGAAGGTCGTCAAAATAATCGTCGAACAACCTTTACAATTATGAATTAGAGTATTTTGTTAATGACAAATTTTAATATTATACAAAACTAATATCGGGTTTTAATTGCCATAGTTAAAGACTACTGAAAATAAGATGCTGCTGACCATTGATAAGTAGCTCACCACAATTACTTCGGTATTTTAAAACGATCTTTTTCCGCTATATTTCCTCAAAAAATAAATCCTTAGCCCTGCTATGCATTGATTTTTTGAGAAAATCTATCAAAAAAATCTTCGCCTTAAAATTTACCGAATTAATTATCGTGAGCTACTTAGTGATTCTTAAACAGAATAAAGGAAGGTATAAACAGGAGGAGAAATACCCACTATGGATATCTCTCCTCCTTGTTGTTGTGGACAGATCAAAATATAGAAAAAATTGTAAGTACTTTTTACTCAAGCACTTACTAAAAATAGTTACCTTTGCGTTGCAAAAAACGTCTAGACTTATAGACAATCAGAAACATACTGTGAAACAAATAAAACGAATCAATATGAAAATCATATTAATGGCAGCTGCAATATTAGCAATATTATATTTTGTAGCCTGCGAAGAAAGTGCCACAGGAGTAGAAGGTGCCTCCTCTGGTGGTTCAACAACTCTTCCTTCTGGCTCCACTACTACCACAACAACGAGTACGAGTTCTTCTACCAACAGTGATGCTGCTAATACTTCTGGAATAAGTACAACAACTAATGAAAGTACGAGTACTACTGGTTCAGAAACGACTACCTACGATTCTAGTTCTCCTAAAGTTGTTACAATTACCGATTGGACTTGTGCACCGATGCAACAAGTAGGACCAATAAAAGCAAATTTTTCAGAAGCAGATATTATTAGTTACTTTGGAGCTGGAAATGTGAAACGACAAAATATTGGACTTGGAGAGGGGGAGACTGCGCCAGGAACTATTGTATGGCCAAATTCGAAAAATAAGTTGATCATCAAATGGCGGGAAGGACAAGAATATAAGCAGATCGAAAAAATACGAATAGATGGTCAAGGGGCAGAATGGAAAACAAAAGAAGGCATTGGTGTTGGCACAAGTTTAGAAGAGCTAGTAAGAATCAATGGTAAACATTTCAAATTTTTCGGGTTTGATTGGGACTATGCTGGTTTAACTACAGATTGGGAAAATGGTGCGATTAATAAAAAATTAGCAGTCTATTTGACTCCATCAAATCCTGAAGCTGCTTTTCCCCATTTATTAGGAGACAAGCTTTTTCAAAGTAATCATCCAAAAGCTGCTGACGCAAATTTAAAAGTAACTTCTTTAGTGATTAACTTCTAAAGATGTTCAAACGATACAAAACTTAAAAAGGTGTTCCTGCTTTTAGCAGGAACACCTTTTTGATAGCGTTAAAATTTTCTTTCAATCTAATTCTAGAAAGAAACTTTGAATTCAACTCTTCTATTTTCTGCTTTACCTGCTTTCGTCGCATTAGTTGCAACAGGACGACTTTCGCCATATCCAACAGTTGTCATTCTTGAAGCAGAAACACCTTTTCTAGTTAAATAAGCTTTTACAGCATCAGCTCTACGTTGAGATAATGATAAGTTATTAGACTCATTACCATCTGAATCGGTATGACCTTCAATGCTTAGGTTGTAAGAAGGATTATCTTTCATTACAGTTACTACTTTGTCCAAAACGCCATAAGAAGATGTTTTGATAACGTCTTTTGCTGTTTCGAATTGTACTCCTCTTAGTGCTTCTGTGAATACTGCTTTAGTAGTACTTGAAATCTCTGGGCATCCACCATTAGCTGCAACACCTCTTACATTAGGACAGTTATCTTTGCTATCAACGACACCATCTTTATCTGTATCTGGGCAACCTCTAAAACGAGCATCACCTTTTTTAGATGGACAATCATCATCCTTATCAGCTACACCATCACCATCTGTATCTGGGCAACCTTGAAACATTTTTAAACCCGCTTCATTAGGACAAGTATCGTCTTTATCGGCGATACCATCATTGTCAGAATCTGGACAACCGCCAAATGCCATGGCACCAGGAACTTCTGGGCAAGCATCTTTGCTATCAGAGATACCATCACCATCCATATCCTTCATACCACCGATGTTAAATTTAACACCTACTTGGTGAAGCATAAAGTGATCATTACCTTTTACCATTGTATTATTGTTTGCATCTCCCTGCATTTCATCAACCATATCTTGATTTGTGAAATTATAGCTTGACTGCCAGAATAAACTTACAGCTTCAGTTACATTTACATTAGCACCAATACCCATTGGGATTGTAAAATCTGTTTGGCTAGTAGCACGAGCATTTACTGCTTTATACTTAGCAAAACCTAATCCAGCAAATGCATAAGGAGCTACTTTTGAGCTAGCAGGTAAAATATAACCATTCGCAAATTTATAGTTTAAGGCAACATTTGCTTGAGTCATATTAGATAGGAAATTCTCTGTTCTAGTTTTCCAGTAACCGTAGCGACCATAAGTACCATCTAAAGAAATATCGACAGATGGTGTAAGATAACGAGCTACCTTTATTCCTACCTGTCCATGCGAAGGTTGGTTAAAATTAAAAAATCCATTTCCTAAATCTCCATTATAAGCAGCTTTTACTCCACTTACTCCGATAGACCAAGGACGATCTGCACTTTGAGCATTTACATTGGTATTTACTAGTAGAAAACCAGCCAATAGAAATGCATAAATGTAATTAATTCTCATAATTGTTTTTTTGAAAGATTAAATTATACAGTAAATTAAATAATATAGGTGGGCTGTATTATGGAAAATAAAAGACGATCAAGGCTATTAGACATTGTACACAAGATTGGGTTTGAACCATTCCTACAGTATAACTAATTAGCTTTTTTCGCCTATGGTATTATAACTGGGAAGTTATGTTTTGTGACATTATTAATGAACAAATGCATAACACTTTATAAGTTAAACAAACACCATGCCCATGCATTGCTCTTTTGCTATTTTATCCAAGAATTATAATATACCGTTTGATTGAAATATGTTGGAATTTCTGGCGTACTACTTGAATAATATTTTACAGTTTTATACTTTTTGCAATTAAAATCATTGATATCGTTCTTTTCTAAAGAAAAAAAATTGATATTGTTTTTTAGTTATTTTAAAAATCGAACTATGGCAGGAGATGCACCTTCGAAGAAAAAACTTATATTCTCTATAAATCAACAGCTCAGTCAATACTTACATAAAAATAACAGGCAAACTAGTCTTCCTTTACAATATGATGACTTGTTGCGGTTCACAAATTCTACCTCACTGATAAATGCTGACGGAGAAGATACCCTATGGGAAACGGTCTATTATAATGAACTAGATGCCAACGAAATTTTTCCTGGCTTAACACGTATATATGCACTACTCAAAACCGATGGAGATGAAGAAGTACTGGAGCATCTCACGGTAGCACGTATCGATTTTTGTACCTTTGGTAATACCAAACCGTTCAGAATACGAATAATCAATCGACTGAATGACAATTACGACCATTTTTATGTAAAACGTGCTGATGCCTCTCGGGTCTACGGTCTTGAATTTGAACATTTACTTTCACCCAACCATATTACCTATCTTGTCGATGGAAAGACATTGATCGAAGAACATATAGCTGGTATCCCTGGAGATGACTTTATTGCAAACAATCTGGATGATACTAAGTTTAATCAAATACGAATAGCAAAAGAATTTGTAAAATTTAACGAACGGTGTTTTGTTCGCTTACTCGGAGATATGCGCTCATACAATTATGTTGTAGATATTACTCCCGATATTGAAGGTTCCCAGTTTCGAATAAGAGCAATTGATTTTGATCAGCAATCGTATGAAGGTTGGAAAAGCTTTTACTTACCGCAATACATTAAAGAAAATAATCCGATTATCTTTTTAGGCATCAAACACATGTCTCCAGAAACAGTCAAACAATACCAACTAGAAGAGCGGAGTTTGATTGCTGCTAGGGCAAAAACATCAAGTCGTCGCTTAGATGATCTCTTTAAAGTATTGCTTAAAGATCGAATTTCGCAGCCTGCGAAAGTGGAACAACTAAAAAATGAATTGGCTTACCATCACAAAAATGATGTTTTCTTAAAATGTAGCAATATGGGAGAAATTGTTTTAACAAATTTACAATTACTCCTACAAAAAGAATTTATACAAAGTAGTGTTTAGTGAAGCGAACAAAATAACTTATACCATTATACTTGTTCTTTTCCCTTTTTCCTGTTAAAAAACATAAACTAACTAAACCAGTTACTTACTTTATTACGATCGACAATTGGATCATGTGAATTACAAGGATTCATGTTAAATAGAGTTTGGTATCCATCAAAAACTATTGGCCATTCTTTCTTGAATGATTCTGGAAACGTAAAAAATATACAGATACTTACTGAACGTGGTTCGATATCTGATAAACCGACAAACTTAGAAATAGTCTCTTTACTAAATCCGCTAATTACTTCTATTTTTTCCCAATAATCACTTCCTAAATCAGGATAATTATACGAGGGATAACTCAATAAAAGCACTTTAGCATATTCATGCAAACAAATATTATAATGCTTTTGAGGATGAGTTGAGCCTGCTAGTAATTGTTCTGCTGCAAAAAGTAGTACACCATCTTCTTGAAACGATTCGGCACTGTGGAACTCTTTAGGATATTGTCTAGACGGGAAAGGCTTGGGGTAAACTACAATTCGCTCAAACATGGGCATTCTATAATCTTCTCTTCCGAAGGTAAGTTGCACAATATTTGACGCTACAAAGGCTTTAATATCGTCTGGTACACTTGGCCAACCTTGTCCAATAAATTCAACCGCATACAAATACATTTGTACCCTACTTCTGAATAAACCTTTGTTATCAGCTGACAATTTTTGATAAAATGGAATTAAGCGTTCGAATAAAATACTCACTTCAGGGTCAGTATCGGGCGGATTTCGCTTATACCACCACCAATCAATTTGGGGGTGAAACATGTAAAAAAAAGTCAAAATTAAGAATAAAGGAATGATAAATACCGAAAAATACTCATCTACAAGCAGAGCAAGACACACAAATACAAACAAAATGAGGATAATTGGTAAGGCTAAAAGTCTTGTAAACATAGAGATTTGTTCAAATTAGCAATAAAAAATTAAGTTAAATGCGAAATAAATGTGCTTAGACCTTGTGCAATATAAAAAAAGAATATAAATTTGTGCCGCTGTACAAACAGCTATTCCATTTTTGGAATGGTTGGTACCTTAGCTCAGTTGGTAGAGCACAGGACTGAAAATCCTGGTGTCCCCAGTTCAAACCTGGGAGGTACCACAAAAAAATAATTATGCAGTTTACAACTTTACATCATCATATCGGATTACTCAAATGAGTAAGTGGATATGATATGCTTAAAGTTACTGTAAAAAAACTAAAGGCTTACCACTTGCTCGGTAAGCCTTTTTTTTATGCTCAAAAATAAACAAATGAATTTTAATAAAACATTCCACCATCATCATTTTGGGTTTCTGCAAAGCAGTTGGTGAGCATGTATTGTTTATTTCAAAACAATTAAAAGAGGCTTGTCAATTGTGGCAAGCCTCTTTTT
>JAHDIP010000164.1:0-9328 GCA_020630735.1 Saprospiraceae bacterium
TTAATAGATAGTATATATTGGTGTAGAACTACTATTTTAAACTTTAAGAAAAGTTTAAAGTAATGATATTTACTAATGAAGTAATAGTTAAAACGGCTTAATTACATTTTTTTGGGGATAAAAGGTAATTTGAGCGCTAACTAATTGTAAGGGGTATTTTAAATACTCTTATTGAGTTTAGAAGCAAATATATATATACTTATTTATACGTACAACAATATAGGTACATAAATTTTATTTATATTTGTTTTGGTCTTGTAATTATCTGTTTTTTTGAAAAAGTACGACTAAGTAGATTTTGAGCTTATTTGTTAAAGCTTGCGCCAATGGCAAAGAATAAACTATTTATACTAAAACCAATAAGGTATTCGGATTGCCAAAGTATTGTTCGGATGGATACAAAAGGAAAGATGTAATGAGCGTAGTTTTGATATAAAGAACTACCAGCAGAATTAATAAATTAAAATTATATTTCTTTAGTCTAAACCGTGCGTATTGATTAATTGGGTAAATCTTAGAGTGAAGATTTTTTGAGAAAATAAAGTAGAACAGATCGTTTTTAAAGACCGAATTAATTTAGGTGTGCTATTGAATTTTTAGTAAATACTAACATATGCCAAAAACGATATTGAGTATTAAGAATTATTTTGGAATAATTTATTTTGTATTTCTATGTTTGACAACAGTTGGATGTAAGACAAATAAAAACTTAACAACATTAGTTGATGATAATGCCTTGCGCCTAAATGTAGAGCGATTAGTAAATTGTTTGAATGATAATAATGTAGACTGTCTTAAACAACTATATGCAAGTGATTTTGAGAGCTTTTCACCTGTTTTAGTACAGCCCGAAATTGATGAATTAGTAGAAAAAACGGTATCAAATCTAGCAATCAATAATTATCAAATAGGAGTTGATATTCATGAAATACGTCAAGGTCATCAGCTGGGATTTGTTGTTTTAAATTGGAGAATATTAGAATTGATAGATGGCAGTTACAAAAACTTGATGAACGAAAAACGAATGGATATTTGGAAAAAAAATAGACAAGGCCAATGGCAATTATACCGTTCTCTGTTTTACAAAGAAAATATGTTTTAGATTTGAGAATAATTAAGTGAAAAAAATCTATTTTTGCAAAAGGATTTATTCGTACAACCAACTATAAAACAAAATGAGAAGAGAAATACACTCCTGGTATAGCCCAGCTTTAAACAAAGAGATGGAAATCGTCATCTACGGCCATTTTGGGGATGCCTTATTGTTATTACCAACGGCTGCTGCTGATTACCTTGAATATGAACGATTTATGTTGATTGATGCAATTGCTGATGTAATCAATGGAGGAAAGTTTAAGGTGTTTTCTATAAATAGTATCAATTCTGAAAGTTGGTTGAATAGTAAAATGCACCCTCGTCATAAAGCTATTCGTCACCAACAATTTAATCGCTATGTAACAGAAGAGGTGGTTCCTTTTATCAAGAAAATGACGAGCGAAGAAACACCAATCTATACTTCTGGAGCTTCTTTAGGTGCTTTACATTCTGCTAATTTATTTTTCCGTCGTCCTGATCTTTTTGCGGGTACTATTGCAATGAGTGGCAATTATGACTTGAGTACTTATACAAAAGGCTATTACGACGAAGACGTCTATTTCAATTCGCCAGAACATTATTTACAGGGCTTAAATGATGATCATTATTTACCAAAAATAAAATCAAGTAAGCATATTTATATTTTAACAGGGTCTGGAAATTACGAAACGCCTGAAGCTACACAGCGCTTTTCTGCATTGCTCAACTCTAAAGGAATACCGCATGAATTAGATATCTGGGGACCAGATATGGGGCACGATTGGCCAACTTGGCGAGCAATGCTTCCCCACTTTTTAGAGACTAGATTCTAGAAAATATCAAACCCACATCAAATGCTAAATACCCTATTTCAAACTTGTTGAAATGGGGTATTTAATTTTTGGTAATTCGGTATAATTTGATTCAAGTGATATTCGATATGGAACAAATAGTCCCAAACTAAATAGGATAGGGAAGTGCTTTCTCCTTCTTGTAAGAGATTCATACAGATTTTATGGAAATTATGCGAAGTCGTTTTGGTTTGTAATACTTCGTCAGAAAGACATTCTATAAGAAAAGCTAAATGCTGGTTTGCAACGACCCAAGTAGAAAGAACCTCTTCCAATTTTCTATCTTGATACTTATTTTTGACCACCCATTCATCTTGATCGTAGCCCCAAAATACTAAATTGCCTTGACCTTCAGCCCTCAGAAATCGTTGATGGTTATTATAAGCAGAATCAATCAAATGACCCATTAATTCTTTTTTAGACCATTTACTTGCAGAAGGCTTAAAATTCATTTCTGTTGCACTTATTTTATTAAGTTCAGGCAAAGCTTCCTGAATAATCTTAGCTAATACTAATTGATACTTCATATTTTTTAATGATTACGATTGGTCGTTATTAACTTATATCCAATTCAAAATTAAAAAAAATAGCTAGAAACCTACTTATAAAATATTTTTAGTAGATTTGCACCCTACAAGGCGGTATAACTCAAACTCATTTCAACAACCCTATATTCAATTTTTTTTCAATCAACTAATATTGATTGAGCATATTGTTATACAATTTTAACAACAAATTATTCCACCATGAGAACATTACTACTAGTATGTACACTAGTACTACCACTACACATTTTGGGACAAAGTTATGTTGATTACCTTGGTGCTGGACATAATAATGGCATCAACGTAAGAACTAGCCACAACGACCAATCTATTTCTGGTGACCATACAGTCGATGGTTTTGGCTTTATGCCTGATATACGATCGGCTTCTCGATTCTTAGCCCAATCTTCTTGGGGCGGAGACTACGAAAAGATCCAAGCTGTAGCTCAATTAGGTTATTCTGAATGGTTAGATCAGCAATTTGCTTTACCTCACGGTTCTTTTCTCCAAGAAACTCAGCAAATCTTTAATGACATACGCTACCAACTAGAAACTACCTTTGGTACCGATTCAACAACTCTTCCAGATATTATTCCACATGTTGGCTACTTTCGGCTGGCTTGGTGGCACAAAATGATGGTTGATCAAGATCAATTGCGTCATAGAATTGCACTTGCTTTGAGTGAAATTTTCGTCATCTCATACCTCTCTGAACTAGGAGATTCTGGTTATGCGATAGCCGATTTTTACGATGTATTATATCGAAATGCTTTTGGTAATTATCGGCAATTATTATACGATGTAACCATGCATCCTTCAATGGGCTTTTACTTGAGTCATCTCAATAATCCGAAGACAGATTATATTAACAATACGCATCCAGATGAAAATTTTGCTAGAGAAATCATGCAATTATTTTCTATAGGCTTGTACGAACTTCATCCGAATGGTAATCGAAAAACAGATGCAAATGGCCAATGGATTCCTTCGTATAATAACCAACACATAAAAGAGTATGCAAAAATATTTACAGGCTTAAAAGGAGGTGAACATGAAGACTATAATGGCGATGTTCCTTTTGGCACTACTTGGTATGCCTTGAAAATGTGGAAGCCGATGGAAATGGAAGAAGGTATGCATGAGTATGGTACAAAATATTTACTAAACAATACAGTTGTTCCTGCTGGACAAACGGGCATGCAGGATATAAATATGGCTATCGACAATTTATTTAATCATCCAAACACTGGCCCTTTTATAGGTCGAAAGTTGATACAGTTTTTGGTGAAATCGAATCCTTCGCCAGATTATATCGAGCGAGTAGCTGCTGCTTTTGCGGATAATGGAGAAGGTGTACGAGGTGATATGAAAGCACTAATTCGTGCTATCTTGCTTGACCCAGAAGCAAGAAATTGCGAATGGATTCATCATGCAGAGAATGGAAAATTAAGAGAGCCAATTATTCGCTACATCCATTTACTAAAAGCTTTTAATGCTTCTAATCCAATCGAAAAATATTGGACTGGTGGTCACTGGATAGAAGAGGCACTTCGTCAGCATCCGATGGCATCACCCAGTGTCTTCAATTTCTTTTTACCAGACTATCAACCTAATGGCCCAATTAGTAATGCTGATTTGGTAGGACCCGAATTTCAATTACATAATTCTGTTACATCTATTGTTTACTCAAATATGCTTTTATCATGGACGATTTATGAAGATCCATACAAAGCACAAGTAGCCGTCAATCCAGAAATTTTTGGAGACATCATTCCAACAGAGGCTAGTCAAACTAGATTAAATATTGATGACGAGATAGCAATAGCAAATACGCCTTCTATGCTTGTCAACAGATTAGACATCATACTAACCCACGGCACCTTGTCCAATCATACCAAAAATGTGATTATAGATGCGGTCAACCAAATAAGTGAAAATGAACCAAAATTACGAGTAAATTTAGCTTTATACCTCATTCTTTTATCACCAGATTATACGATCTTAAAATAAGAACCATGAGCAAAAAAATATCACGACGACAATTTATAGGCAATCTAGGTTGTGCCGCTTTAGGTTCTACTACCTTACTCAATGCTGTAATGAATTTGGGGGCTACGAATGTGTTAGCTGCGTCTACTCCAAGTGTTACCAATGGTTACAAAGCGATGGTTTGTATTTTGTTAGGAGGTGGAAATGATTCCTTCAATATGTTGGTGCCAAAAGGAAATGCTGAATATTCAGAATACCAAAGTACACGCTCAAATTTGGCACTTCCCAAAAATGATTTATTGCCCTTAAATTTTACGGATAGTAACGGAAAAGTTTTTGGATTGCATCCATCAATGCCTGAAGTACAAGCATTGTTTAACGATAATAAAGTAGCCTTTTTAGCAAATGTAGGAACATTAATCGAACCTACTCTAAAATGGCAGTATCAAAATAATTCAGCTCGTTTGCCTTTAGGTTTGTTTTCGCATGCTGACCAAATCATGCATTGGCAAACTTCTTTACCAGAATCTCGATCTGCAGTAGGATGGGGAGGACGTATTGCCGATGTCTTACAATCAATCAATAGTACATCTAATATTTCTATGAATATCTCGCTTTCTGGCTCCAATGTTTTTCAAGCAGGAAACAGTACAGTAGAATATTCGATAAGCTCAAAAGGAAATGGAAGTATAGGAATTGAAAACTACAACGGTCCATCTTTTTTAGATGGTGTTCGTACAAATGCGATTGACAATATTTTGGATTATGAATACTCCAATGCCTTCCAAAAAACTTATGTTGATGTGACCCGTCATGCACGAGATGCTCACGAAGAATTTAGCACAGCGATCAGTGCTGTGCAACCTTTCTCGACGGTGTTTTCTGGAAGTGAACTTTCACAGAGTTTGCAAATGATTGCTAAAACCATAGCATCAAGAAATGCGCTTAGTATGAATCGCCAAACCTTCTTCGTTTCTTTTGGTGGATGGGATCATCACGATGAAGTAATCTACGCTCAAGCAGCAAAATTAGGTGTTTTGAGCAAGGCTTTAGGTGAATTTAATAGTGCTTTAGAAGAGTTAGGTGTACAAAACGAGGTTACTACCTTCACGATTTCTGACTTCGCTCGAACCCTCACTTCGAACGGAAATGGTACTGATCATGGTTGGGGAGGTAATGCGATTATAATGGGAGGTGATGTAAATGGTGGAGCTATTTTTGGGGATTATCCAAGTCTTGCTTTAGGCAGTGAGCAAGATGTCGATAATGGTGTTTTACTACCCACGACCTCTTGCGACGAGTACTTTGCAGAATTAGCAAAATGGTTTGGCGTACCCAATGCAGATTTAGGAATTGTACTACCGAATATTGGTAATTTTTACGATGCCAATTCTTCTTCATTACCGATAGGTTTTATGCAATATTAAACAATATCCTATGAGACAGATTACACTTTTTTTATTTATATTAATATTTCCTTTTCTCCTTTATTCACAATGTGAAACGGATCATCACTCTACCAATTGGCAAGACTCTTGGTCTTCTTGTCAGGCATCTATGAGTCCATATCCGATAAGAGGGTACAGCCATTGGATAGAATATGATTTTGGTCAGGTGTATACATTGACCAAAACCCATGTTTGGAATTATAATGTAACTGACCAAACAGGACGAGGTTTTAAATCTGTAGTTATTGATTACTCTATTGACGGAGTAAATTGGACAACTCAGGGCTACCATACTTTTCCAGAAGCAACAGGCTTGAATAATTATGATGGATTTGAAGGTCCTAGTTTTGAAAGTATTCAAGCTCGTTATGTATTGATAACGGCTTATACGAATTGGGGTGCAGATTGTGTTGGGATAAGTGAAATAAAATTCAATTTATTAGCGCCTGAATGTGAAAAACCACAGGGTTTAACTGCCTTTGTAAGCAGTGGTAACCATGCAAGGATTTCTTGGCATATTGCTGAAGGAGCAGAGAGTTATAAATTTTGGTATCGTCAAAAATATGGAAATCACGATTGGATTGAAAAGAAACCAAGCTTGTCTTATATCGAGCTGAATGATCTTATTCCGAATACAGAATATGAGTGTAAAGTAAAGTCAATGTGTGGTCCTTTAAGTTCCGTTTGGTCTAATGAAATGACCTTTACGACCCTATGGGATCAATGCGATCGACCAGAACTCTATAATGCTACAGGAGTAGGAAGTTTTAAGGCAACCATTTCTTGGTCATCTAAGCCCAATGATAAAAAATACAAAGTTGCATATAAACAAGCTGGGTCAAGTGAGTGGTCTTATAAGTGGACTGAAAATACAAGTATTACCTTGACGAATCTTGAACCTGCTAAAAAACACAAATACAAAGTAAGAGCAAAATGTAATTCTAACTATTGGACAAACTGGACACCTAAAAAAAGTTTTACCACTTACCCACATAACGGTCTCGAAGATGATGTTTTGAACAGACAACAAAGCGAAAGTTGGGACTTTGATATTTACCCAAATCCAACTACTAATATTCTCAATATCGAATACGGAGACATTAACATCCAACAAATTTGGATTAGTAATGCAGTTGGTCAACAAGTGTATCAGCATAAAAAGCAGAACTTAATTTCGCAAATCGACTTAGAGCATTTGCCAGATGGCATTTATTTTTTCACTTGTTTGGATGATGGTAATTTACGACATACCAAACGCTTTGTAAAAATGAAAAACGAGTAGTTGTTCTTTGCCATATTTTTTTCATATTTTGGGCTGTCTTAACGATTTTAAAAACCCACGAATGAAAAAAATAAGTAGTTTACTATTTTCTATTATTTGCCTTTTTTCGATCAATTCATTTGCACAAGAGTACGAAGAAGAAGGTGGCTTATTTAATACAAATACATCCTTTACGATAGAAGTAGATGAGTTATTTCAGGATGAACTAAATGAGGAATTTATTCTCAAATATGTTTGTGTGTTTATAGAGCATCCTGATATTTCTAAGCTAGCTCTTTCCTTACGATCACCTGATGGTACTGAATTGAAATTGACAGAAGGACAAGCCTTTGGCGATTTATTTGATGGCACCTGTTTTGAGGATGATGCCCAAGGTACTATTCCCGAAGGAGAAGCTCCTTACGATGGTGAATTTGTACCACAATTTGACCCATTATTTACTTTCAGTAATGGACAAAGTGGTATTGGTGAATGGCAGTTAATTATCGAATATTTAGAAGGAGCGGATGAAGGTGAATTGATCGAATGGCGCTTAGGATTTGAAACTGTTATTGATGGAGAAGTAGTTGTAGAATCATCTAATTTGCCGCTTATCTTTTTCGATACCAATGGTGAAGATATTGTCGATGAACCATCGATATTGGCACAAGTAAAAGTAATTGACAATGGTGCTGGAAATATAAATTATGTTGATGATTCTCCTACCTTTGAAGGTCATGTAACGATAGAGTTTAGAGGCGCAAGCTCGCTCAGTTTTCCGAAAAAATCTTATGGTTTCGAGACTTCCGATGCCATAGGAAATGATATAGATACTACGTTCTTAGGCTTACCTTCTGAAGAAGATTGGATTCTGCATTCTTCTTGGACAGATAAGACACATTTGCGCAATGCACTCGCCATGAAAATTGCTAGAGAAATGGATAACTACGCCAGCAAAACGAGGCATTGTGAAGTGTTTGTAAATGACGAATATATTGGTTTATATGTCTTGATGGAAAAAATTAAAAGAGACAAAAACAGGGTAGATATTGCCAAATTGAATGCTGACGAAAATGATGGTGACAATGTCACTGGTGGCTATATTGTCAAACTAGATTGGAACGAAGATGCTGGTTGGGAATCAGAGTATAATACAGTTGTTGGTGACAACCTGTACATCCAATATGTATACCCAAAAGGAGATGAAATAACTCCCCAACAAGAGACCTATATCCAAAACTATTTTAAGGATTTTGAAGATGCTCTTTTTGATGCCGATTATACCAATGATCAGGGAAAGCATTATACCGAATATATGGACACTCGTTCTTTCGTTGAGCAGTTTATTGTAAACGAATTAGCGAAAGATGTAGACGGTTATAAACTGAGTACTTTTATACACAAGGATAAAGATAGTAAAGGTGGAAAATTAACTGCGGGACCTATTTGGGATTATGACATTGCTTGGTACAATTCTGACTATTGTGCTGGTGGCGATTTTACAGGTTGGAATTATAATGAAAATGATTGTGAAGACTTAGAGTTGATGCCTCGTTGGTGGAATCGTTTAATGGCTGATCCTGTATTTGTAGAAGCCCTTTGTCAGCGTTGGTCTTACCTTCGAGAAAACACCTTGAGTACAATTCATTTGATGAATTATATAGATACTCAAGCGGCTTTTTTAGAAGAGGCACAGACAAGAAATTTTCAACGTTGGAATATTTTAGAAGAATATACTTGGGGGCATCCTGTCGAACCTCCTGGCTCTTATGCTGGAGAAGTCGAAAATCTAAAATGGTGGCTAGAAAACCGCTTAGCATGGATGGATAATAACCTGACAGGTAACTGCCAAGCAGTAGCTACAACAGCTATAGGTGTGTCAGCAATTGTAGAAATTTATCCCAATCCAATTACAAATTTATTGACAGTAGAATTGACGAATAAAGCACCTTTAGGCAATATTGAATTTGCTATTTACGACCTTGTCGGTAAACAATTATTTGTTGAAAAAATAACCAATAATTCTTCTAAATTTGTCCATCAGTTAGATAGCAAAAAATTATCCAAAGGAATGTATATTGTGAAACTTTCTAATCAAGATTTTGCATTGAGCAAAAAGATTGTAAAAGAATAGAGTGCGCAATTTTTCATTTTCATTTT